>NZ_JBFUID010000081.1:0-23387 GCF_056402055.1 Pseudomonas sp. P4_C4
GACAGGCCGCCATCGCGAGCAAGCTCGCTCCCACATTTTGATCCAGAGTGATCAGAAGGGAATTGCTTACAGAACCATCGCGGCCACCCAGCCAAACGCCAGCAGCGGCAGGTTGTAGTGCAGGAAAGTCGGGACCACGGTGTCCCAGATGTGATGGTGCTGGCCGTCGATGTTCAGGCCGGAGGTCGGGCCGAGGGTCGAGTCCGAAGCCGGCGAACCGGCGTCGCCCAGGGCACCGGCGGTGCCGACGATGCACACGATGGCAATCGGGCTGAAACCCAGTTGCACGCACAACGGCACGAAGATCGCCGCCAGAATCGGCACGGTGGAGAACGACGAACCGATACCCATGGTCACCAGCAACCCCACCAGCAGCATCAGCAGGGCGCCGATGCCTTTGCTGTGATCGATGTACGCCGCCGACGACTCGACCAGCGTCTGCACCTCACCGGTGGCCTTCATCACTTCGGCAAAGCCTGAGGCTGCGATCATGATGAAGCCGATCATCGCCATCATTTTCATGCCTTCGGTGAACAGGTCATCGGTGTCGCGCCATTTGACGATGCCCGACACCGAGAAAATCAGGAAACCGGCCAATGCACCGATAATCATCGAATCAAGCAACAACTGAATGATGAACGCCACCGCGATGGCCACGCCGGCCACCATCAGGCTCAGCGGGTTGTATTGCACCGCCACCTGCTCGACTTGTTCGATCTTTTCCAGGTCGTAGACACGCTTCTTGCGGTAGCTGACAAACGCGATCAGCAGGCCCGCCACCATGCCCAGGGCCGGAATGCCCATGGCGTGGGTCACATTGATGCCGCTGATGTCCACACCGCTGCGGGCGACGTTAGCCAGCAGGATCTCATTGAGGAAGATGTTGCCAAAGCCCACCGGCAGAAACATGTAGGGCGTGATCAAACCGAAGGTCATGACACAGGCGATCAGGCGACGGTCCAGTTGCAGCCTGGTCAGCACATAAAGAAGCGGCGGCACCAGCAACGGAATGAACGCGATATGGATCGGCAGGATGTTCTGCGAGGCGATGGCCACGACCCAGAGCAGGCCGATCAGCAGCCATTTGACCTGGCCACCGCCGCTGGCGTGCTGGCGATCGACCATCGCCAGGGCCTTGTCGGCCAGCGCATGGGCCATGCCGGACTTGGCAATGGCCACGGCGAAAGCCCCGAGCAAGGCGTAGGACAACGCCACCGTCGCCCCGCCACCGAGGCCGCTGTTGAAAGCCTTGAGCGTCGCTTCGATCCCCAGGCCACCGGTCAAGCCACCGACCAGCGCACCGACGATCAGGGCGATCACCACATGCACGCGGGACAGGCTGAGTACCAGCATGATGCCGACCGCGGCAATTACTGCATTCATTGTCATACCTCTGGGCAAGCGAAAAGAGTCCGGCCGGCAGTCTGCGAGAGCCGCCAGCGGATAAAAGGAATGGGTTTTATTAGAGGGCGCGCACTTTGCCGTAGAGTCGGCGCGGTGTCAAAGCTCGTGGGGACTCTGAGTGTGCAGTGGATTGCGCTCCCACATTTGTTTCTGCGCGCAGCTCAATCAAATGATGGCGAGTGGATATCTGCCGGACCTTGATTATGCTTCATGGAACCTTGCAGCATTTTCTGGCGTCAACCTGAATGCAAGCCACGTAATCCAATGACTTCAGCCCCATGGCCTGGGTACGGTAAGTGTTGGTGGGAACTCCGGCCTACAACAAGAGCAAGACGGAGAATACTCATGGCAGCAATCGACAATACAGCCACGGGCAGCGCGCCCAACCACGGAATCACCAGGGAGGAACGCAAGGTCATTTTCGCCTCGTCCCTGGGCACCGTGTTCGAATGGTATGACTTCTACCTGTACGGTTCCCTCGCGGCGATTATCGCCAAGCACTTCTTCGCCGGTGTCAACGAAACGACTTCCTTCATCTTCGCCCTGCTCGCCTTCGCTGCCGGCTTCGCCGTGCGGCCCTTCGGGGCGATTGTGTTCGGTCGACTGGGCGACATGATCGGGCGTAAACACACGTTCCTCATCACCATCGTGATCATGGGTATTTCCACGGCTGTGGTGGGTTTGCTGCCGGGCTATGCAACCATCGGCGTAGCCGCGCCGATCATTCTGATCAGCCTGCGCCTTATGCAAGGCCTGGCGCTGGGCGGTGAATACGGCGGTGCAGCGACCTACGTGGCCGAACACGCACCCAAGGGCAAACGTGGCTACTTCACCTCGTGGATCCAGACGACAGCAACCCTCGGCCTGTTTCTTTCACTGCTGGTGATCCTCGCCTGCCGTACCGCTCTGGGCACCGAAGCCTTCGAAGCCTGGGGCTGGCGGATTCCGTTCCTGCTGTCGATCCTGCTGCTGATCGTCTCGGTCTACATCCGCCTGCAACTCAGCGAATCACCGGTGTTCATGAAAATGAAGGCTGAAGGCAAGGCGTCCAAGGCACCGCTGACCGAATCCTTCGCCCGCTGGGAAAACCTCAAGATCGTGATCATGGCCCTGCTCGGTGGCACCGCTGGCCAGGCCGTGGTCTGGTACACCGGGCAATTCTATGCGCTGTTCTTCCTGCTGCAGACGCTGAAGATCGACCCACAGACCGCCAACCTGCTAATTGCCGGCTCACTGCTGATCGGCACACCGTTCTTCGTCATATTCGGCAGCCTGTCTGACCGCATCGGTCGCAAGGGCATCATCATGGCCGGCTGCATCATCGCGGCACTGACTTACTTCCCGATCTTCCATGCGTTGACCCAATACGGTAACCCCGACGTGTTCATTGCGCAGGAGAAGAATCCGGTCACGGTAGTCGCCAATCCCGGTCAGTGCTCGTTCCAGTTCGACCCGGTGGGCAAGGCCAAATTCACCAGCTCCTGCGACCTGGCCAAGACCGTGCTGGCCAAAAAGGCCATCCCCTACAAGAACGTGAACGCCGAGCCGGGCGCCGTTGCGCAGGTGCGTATTGGCGAGAAAGTGATCGAGAGCTTCGAGGGCACCGGCATGCCCGCCGCCGACTTCAAGGCCAAAAACGACGCCTTTACCGCCACCCTCGTCACTACCCTCAAGGACGCCGGCTACCCCGAGAAGGCCGACCCGGCCAAGACCAACTACCCGATGGTGCTGTTGCTCCTGACCATCCTGGTGATCTACGTGACCATGGTCTACGGGCCGATCGCCGCCTGGCTGGTGGAACTGTTCCCGGCACGCATCCGCTACACCTCGATGTCGCTGCCCTATCACATCGGCAATGGCTGGTTCGGTGGTTTCCTGCCGACGGTGGCGTTTGCCATGGTGGCGGCCACGGGGGATATCTACTATGGGCTGTGGTATCCGATCGTCATCGCGGTGATGACGGCTGTGCTGGGTATTTTCTTCATGCCGGAAACCAAGGATCGGGAGATTCATCACACCTGAATCTGACACCCCACAATCCCTGTGGGAGCGAGCTTGCTCCGGGCGGCGATCCGACGATAGCGTCGGCACATTCAACATCAATGTGACAGACAGACCGCCATCGCGAGCAAGCTCGCTCCCACAGGGTTCCTGGTGTGGCTTCAAGTGTGTTTGGGCAACTCGACGGCTACCTTCAATCCGCCCCACTCGCTTTCCAGCAACGACAGTTTGCCGCCCCAGCTATCGACGATGTCGCGCACGATACCCAGCCCCAGACCATGCCCATGGGTTTGCTCATCCAGCCGCGTACCTCGACCAAACACCTGATCGCGACGCTCTTCGGGAATGCCCGGGCCATCATCTTCCACACTCAGTTCAAACCCCTGCGCCCGCTCGACCACACTCAGCCGCACCTCGGCATCCGCCCATTTGCAGGCGTTGTCCAGCAGGTTGCCCAGCAGTTCCAGCAGGTCTTCACGATCCCAGGGCAATTGCAGGCCGGGCGGTGCGCGGTAGCTCAGCGCCAGGTGTTCGCCATGGATCATGTTCAGGGTTGCCAGCAATCCGGGGAGTTCAGCATCGCAATCAAACAGCGCACCCGGCAGCGCATCGCCGGACAACCGCGCACGATTGAGTTCGCGATTGAGCCGTTGCTCGACCTGCTGCAGTTGTTCCTTGAGGACCTTGCGCAGTTGCGGGTGCGCCTCAAGCGGTTCGCTCGAGGCCAGGCTCAACAGCACCGCCAGCGGCGTTTTCAACGCGTGGCCGAGGTTGCCCAGGGCATTGCGCGAGCGCTTGAGGCTGTCTTCGGTGTGGGCCAGCAAGTGGTTGATCTGCGCCACCAGTGGCTCCAGCTCCACCGGCACCTGATCATCGAGTTGCGAGCGCTGGCCCTGTTGCAACTGCGCGATCTGTTCGCGCGCCTGCTCCAGCGGGCGCAAGGCGCGGCGCACGGTGATCCGTTGCAGCAACAGAATCACCAGCAGCCCGGTCAAACCGAGGCCCAACCCGAGCTGTTGCATAAGCCGGAAGCTTTCGCGTATTGGCGTGTAATCCTCGGCGACGCTGATGGAGATCGGCAACCCCGAACGTCGATAGTCCGTACGCAATACCAGCAACTGTTGCCCTTCCGGCCCCAGTTGCAGGTCGTCGTGCAGGCCGGGTTGATCGAGCGCTGGCAGCTCCTGATCCCATAAGGAACGGGAACGCCAATGGCCGTCGGCGAGATCGATGCGGAAATAATGCCCGGAAAACGGCCGCTGATAGGCCGGCGACAGGCGTCGTTCATCCAGTTGCAAGCCTTGCGGCCCGCGCACCAGTGCCGCCAGCAGGTTCTCGCTGTCATTGCGCAACCCGGCCTCGAGGTAGCGCTGCAAACCCATTTCGAACAGCCACAGGCTGGTTTGCGCCAGTATCAGGCCAACGACCACCATCACGCTGATCAGGCCCAGGCTCAAGCGGCGCTGGATCGATCTCACCGGGCTTGCCCGCCGAACAGGTAGCCCTGGCCGCGACGGGTTTCAATCACACTTTTGCCGAGCTTGCGGCGCAAATGGTTGACGTGGACCTCCAGCACATTGGAGTCGCGCTCGGTTTCACCGTCGTAGAGGTGCTCGGCGAGGTGGCTTTTGGAGAGGATCCGCTCGGGGTGCAGCATGAAATAACGCAACAGGCGAAACTCCGCGGCAGTCAGCTGAATGTCCGCACCGTCGCGGACAACGCACTGGCGACCTTCGTCCAGATGCAGACCGGCGGCCTTGAGCGTTGGCTGGTTGACCTGGCCATGGGAGCGGCGCAGCAACGCCTGGATGCGCAAAAACAGCTCTTCGGGATGAAACGGTTTGGTCAGGTAATCATCGGCGCCGGCCTTCAGGCCTTCGATGCGCTCGGCCCAGGAACCACGGGCGGTCAGGATCAGCACCGGCGTGGCCAGCCCTGTCGCGCGCCATTGCGCCAGCACCTCAAGCCCCGGCACGCCCGGCAAACCGAGGTCGAGGATGATCAGGTCGTAAGGTTCAGTACTGCCCTGATACACCGCGTCGCGACCATCGGCCAGCCAGTCCACCGCATAGCCCTGGCGGTTGAGACCGGCCAGCAGTTCGTCGGCCAGGGGCACATGGTCTTCCACCAGCAGCAAACGCATGGATCAGTCTTCCTTGTCTTTGAGTAAACGGCCGGTGGAGGCTTCGATGTCCAGTTCGCGAACCACGCCTTCAGGGGTCAGCAGCTCGACTTCATAAATGTAGACGTCATGTTTTTCTTCGAGCCCGGCTTCCAGCAGTTTCGCGCCGGGGTAGCGATCCATTGCCTGCTGCAGCAGTTGCTCCAGCGGCAGGATCACGCCCTGTTGACGCAGGCGCAGGGCTTCATCCTGGTCCAGGTCGTGGGCCATCACTGCCGAGCAAAAAGCCAGAAGCACCAGCGCTATCCAGCTGCCGGTGCATCGCTTGAATAGAAACACCTTCATTACCAATCCTGATGATCCTTGAGAACCTGCCCGCTGACAGCGTCTAATTCCAGATCCCGGTCGGTGCGAGTGGTGTGAGCTTCTCGAAAGCCACTATGGTATCAGCGTCGCGCTACCTCAGCGTTGCGTCGGGGTCCAGGCGAGCCATCTTAACCAGCTGAACTTAATTGAAGCTGAATTGCCATCATTGCCAACCCCACAAATCCTGTAGGAGCTGCCGAAGGCTGCGATCCTTTCTCACTTTCACTTGAGTCGCCTAGCAAAAGATCAAAAGATCGCAGCCTTCGGCAGCTCCTACACACACATCGAGACCGGTATGACCGCCATCCACATCAAGTCCCCTTCCCTGACCCTCAAGGCCGGTCCGCGCGCCTATGCGCACATCCGCGCCAACGGCCTTGACGCGGCCGAGGTCGGCACCTTGCCTGGCGCGGCCGGCGGTCCGAAGGCGCTGGGGATTCAGGGACTGGACCTGGCGCTGTTCGGCGAGTGGCTGCCGGCGGCACCGCGGGAACGCTCGCTGATTGGCGCATCGGTGGGTTCCTGGCGCTTCGCCAGCGCCTGCCTGCCGGACGCCGCCGAGGGCATCCGGCGTCTCGGGCAGCTGTACACCGAGCAGAATTTCGCCAAGGGCGTGACCATGGCGCAGATCAGCCAGAGCTCCCGGCGCATGCTCAATGACCTGCTCGACGGTCGCGATGCCTCGATCCTCGGCAACAGCGATTACCGCCTGAACATCATGGTGGTCAAAAGCCACGGCCTGCTCGCCGACGATCATCGCGCTCGCCTGGGGCTGGGCCTGTCCTCGGTCATCGCCGACAACCTGCGTGGCCGGGCGCGGCTGGCCCGGCACTTCGAACGCCTGATCATCCACGACCCGCGCCTGGCGCCGCCGGTCGATGCCTTGACTGACTTTCCGTCGCGCTTCGTCGCCCTCAATGCCGGCAACTTGCGCCAGGCCCTGCTGGCTTCGGGCTCGATCCCGATGGTGATGGAAGGCGTGCGCGACCTGCCGGGCGCTGGCGCCGGGACGTTCCGCGACGGCGGCCTGCTGGATTACCACCTGGACCTGCCCTACAGCGGCGACGACATCGTGCTCTACCCGCACTTCACCGACCGGGTGATTCCCGGCTGGTTCGACAAGACCCTGCCGTGGCGCCGCGCCTGCCCGGCTCGCTTGCAAAACGTGCTGCTGCTGGCGCCGTCGAAGGACTACCTGGCGCGCCTGCCCTACGGCAAACTGCCGGACCGTAACGATTTCAAGCGCTTCATGGGCGACGCCCCGAGCCGGCAGAAATACTGGCGCACGACCATGGATGAAAGCCGCCGCCTGGGCGACGAATTCCTCGAACTGGCCGCCAACGGTCGCCTCGGCGAGCGCTTGCTGACCCTTTAGTCAGGACAAACTGGTAAACTCGCCGCCTGCCCGAATCGCTGCGGCGAACGCCACCTGAACAGAGCTGAAAACACTGTGGAAATCTTCAAGGAATTTACTTTCGAATCCGCCCACCGCCTGCCCCACGTACCGGACGGCCACAAGTGCGGCCGCCTGCACGGTCACTCGTTCAAAGTGGCGATCCACCTGAGCGGCGACCTCGACCCGCACACTGGCTGGATCCGCGACTTCTCGGAAATCAAGGAAATCTTCAAGCCGCTGTACGAGCGCCTGGACCACAACTACCTGAACGACATTCCTGGCCTGGAAAACCCGACCAGCGAAGTGCTGGCCAAGTTTATCTGGCAGGAAATGAAGCCCCTGCTGCCGGAGCTCAGTGCAATCCGCATCCACGAGACCTGCACCAGCGGTTGCATCTATCGCGGCGAGTAAAGTCACTGCCCCCCTGTAGGAGCGAGCTTGCTCGCGATGGACGTCAGAGCACCGCGGGCTGCCAGATACCTCGCGTTATCGTTGACGTTCTTCGCGAGCAAGCTCGCTCCTACAGTTTGTCAGAGAAAAAGCAAACAGCCTTCATCGGCTGTTTTTTTATGCCTATGCTTTTTGCCTCTTCCCCCGCCAAGAGGACAAGCCCATGACTGACTGGCCGCTGGATCAGGTCTTTGCCTTCAACGGACATCAGGTGCGCTACGCCGTGCGCGGTGACGGCCCGCCGCTGGTGTTCGTGCATGGAACGCCCTTTTCTTCTTTCGTGTGGCACCGGATCGCGCCGTATTTCGCCGCCACTCACCGCGTCTACTACTTCGATCTGCTGGGCTACGGGCAGTCGGCACAACCCGACGACGATGTCTCGCTCGGTGTGCAAAACCAGTTGTTGGCGCAGTTGCTGGAGCATTGGCGCCTGGATTGCCCCGACGTGGTGGCCCACGACTTCGGCGGCGCCACCGCCCTGCGCGCGCATCTGCTCAATGGCAAGGATTACCGCAGCCTGACGCTGATCGACCCGGTGGCGCTGACGCCCTGGGGTTCGCCGTTCGTGCAGCATGTGCGTCAGCATGAAGCGGCGTTCAGCGGACTGCCCGATTACATCCAGCGCGCCATCGTGCCGACCTATATTCGCGGGGCGATCAAGCGGGAAATTCCCGACGCCGAACTCGCCCCCTACGTTCAGCCATGGCTGGGAGAGACGGGGCAAGCGGCGTTCTACCGGCAGATCGCGCAGATGGACGAGCGCTATACCTGCGAGGCCGAGGGCCTGTACCCGACGATTCGCTGTCCGGTGCAGATCCTGTGGGGAGAGGATGACCAGTGGATTCCCATCGAACGCGGGCAGGCGCTGCATCGGATGATTCCCGGATCGCAGTTTTATCCGATTCCCAACGCCGGTCATCTGGTTCAGGAAGATGCACCCGAAGCGGTCGTCGCCGCTCTTATGCGATTTTTACCCCTGCAACTATCTACCTGAACAAACCCGCTCCCACATTTTGAACTGGCGGGATTCGCCGCAGGCGAGCTAACGTAAGGATATTGCCTACACGATTCGCCAAAAGGATCTGCCCGATGCACATCATCAACGCCCGTCTGCGCAACCAGGAAGGCCTGCATGAGTTGTACCTGGAAAACGGCCTGATCAGCAGCATCACCCGCCAGATCGAAGCCCCGACCCTGGGCCCCGACGATCTGGATGCCGGCGGCAATCTGGTGGTGCCGCCCTTTGTCGAACCGCACATCCACCTCGACGCTACCCTGACCGCCGGTGATCCGCGCTGGAACATGAGCGGCACGCTGTTCGAAGGTATCGAGTGCTGGGGCGAACGCAAGGCGACCATCACCCACGAAGACACCAAGACCCGGGCCAGGAAAACCATCCAGACCCTCGCCGCCCACGGCATCCAGCATGTGCGCACCCACGTCGACGTCACCGACCCGCAATTGACCGCGCTCAAGGCGATGCTCGAAGTGCGCGAGGAAAGCCGGCATCTGGTCGATATGCAAATCGTCGCGTTCCCCCAGGAAGGCATCGAGTCCTACCGCAATGGTCGAGAATTGATGGAGGAAGCCATCCGCATGGGCGCGGACGTGGTGGGTGGTATTCCGCATTTCGAGTACACCCGCGACCAGGGCGTCAGCTCGGTGAAGTTCCTCATGGACCTGGCCGAACGCAGCGGTTGTCTGGTGGACGTGCATTGCGACGAAACCGACGATCCGCATTCGCGCTTTCTCGAAGTGCTCGCCGAAGAGGCCCGCAGCCGCGACATGGGTTCGCGGGTCACGGCCAGCCACACCACCGCCATGGGCTCCTACGACAACGCCTACTGCGCCAAACTGTTTCGCCTGCTCGGCCATTCGGGGATCAGCTTTGTCTCCTGCCCCACTGAAAGCATCCACCTGCAAGGTCGCTTCGACAATTTCCCGAAACGCCGGGGCGTGACCCGGGTCAACGAGTTGCTGGAAGCGGGCATGAACGTGTGCTTCGGCCAGGATTCGATCGTCGACCCGTGGTATCCACTGGGCAACGGCAACATTTTGCGGGTGCTCGAAGCCGGGCTGCACATCTGCCACATGCTCGGTTATCGCAACCTGCAAAGTGCGCTGGACTTGGTGACGGACAATAGCGCCAAAGCCATGAACCTCGGCGATCGCTATGGCCTGGAGCGTGGGCGGCCGGCGAATCTGCTGATTCTGTCGGCAGAGAGTGATTACGAGGTGATCCGCAGCCAGGGGTTGCCGTTGTATTCGGTGCGTGCGGGCAAGGTGTTGATGAAGCGGACGATGCCGGTGGTGGAGTTCAGTGGGCTGAGCTGAAACTTGCACTTGCTGGACTGGCCCCATCGCGAGCAGGCTCGCTCCTACAGTGGTTATATGTCGTTCACAAAACCTGTAGGAGCGAGCCTGCTCGCGATGGCTATTTCGAAGTCAATCGATCATTCGAGCCGTACCAAACAGGCTGACCCGACTCAATTCCCCCAACTCTTCCTCCAGCAAGATCGGCGCCGTGCCACCCGGCATCGTCACCTTGACCTCCCCGGCGCCGACCCAACCTGCCCGCCAGGCCGCACAGGCCACCGCGCTGGCACTGGTCCCCGACGACGCCGTCGGCCCCTCGCCCCGCTCGAATACCCGTGCGGCGATGTGCCCTTCGGACACGCGCATTGCCCATTGCAGATTGATCCCCGCCGGACAAGGTTTGCCTGCACCAACCGGCATGGCATAGGCAATCCGCGTCAGCCCCTCACCCAGCGCCGGCTCACGCATCTGCTCGTTGCTCGGCAGGTCCTCGGCACTTTCCACCAGCGTCACGCAATGGGGATTGCCGACCCGCGCGAACTGGCTGCGCGACCATGCACTATTGAGTACCGCCAATTGTTCAACGTGGCTGAGTTCGCGACCATTGAACACCACCGCTTCAACCCCGTGAGCACTGACCGCCGACGGCCCGAATCCCGGCTGGCCCAGGTCGAGCCAGAAACCCTTTACGCCATCGACCTCTGCGGCTTTCACCGAAGTCTGCCCCGGCGAAGGCGTATCAGCCTTGTCGTGATGAACCCTGAGCAGACAGGCTTCGTTCTGCGGCAACAGCCCTTGATCGCTGAGGGCCTGGGAAAAAATCGTCAGCCCGTTGCCACTGCGCTCGGCCAGGGTACCGTCGGTGTTGACGATCAACAGATCAAAGGGAGGCGACGACTGAAACGGTCCGACCAGCAAACCGTCGCTGCGATGATCTTTGCTGCCGGACGGTTGAGTACCTGGAGCCCAGCTGCAGCAAGCCTCGATCGCGGCTATCGCCCAGGCTTCCAGGGTTTGCGCTGCCTGGCTGGCCTGATGGGGCAAGTCGATGCCCTGGCGGCGCAATTCTTCTGGCGCTACCACGATGTAAATATTGCCCCGTGCATCGTACCTCTGCGCCATGGCGCCCTCCGCGTGTCATTGGAATGGCTCAACATATCGCGAAAAACACCGGCGCTGTGCAACGATGTCGTCCTGTACGACCGTAGAACTTTCCGGGCACTGATCGAACCCTCACAGGCCGATCACTGTCCGTTGAGGACGCGACGCTTTTTGCCAAGGATTGTTATGACCAGCCTCAACAGCCAAACCACCTTCGTTCCCGGCCGCCTGGAACAAATGTCCACGCGCATCGCCTTTTTCATCGCCGGGTTCGGCATCGCCGCGTGGGCGCCGTTGGTGCCCTATGCCAAGTCCCGGGCCGGGCTGGATGAAGGCACCCTGGGATTGTTGCTGCTGTGCCTGGGGGTGGGTTCGATTCTGGCGATGCCGTCGGCCGGGATCCTGGCCACGCGTTTCGGCTGCCGGCGGGTGACGACCGGCGGCACCCTGCTGATCTGTGCCGCCCTGCCGCTGCTGGCGACGGTGTCGTCGATTCCGGCCCTGATCGCTGCCTTGTTCATGTTCGGCGCGGGTCTCGGTACTGTGGATTCGACGGTCAACCTGCAAGCTGTGATCGTCGAGCGCGCCAGCGGCAAAAACATGATGTCGGGGTTCCATGGCCTGTTCAGCCTGGGCGGGATTGTCGGCGCAGCGGGTGTCAGCGGTTTGCTTGGCCTGGGGATTTCCCCGTTGGGGGCCACGCTGGTGGTGATCGTGATGTTGCTGATCGCGCTGGCCAAGGCCGTGCCGCACCTGTTGCCCTACGGCAGCGAGAGTTCGGGGCCGGCGTTTGCGGTACCCCATGGCATCGTCCTGTTTATCGGCGGCATGTGCTTCATCGTGTTCCTCGCCGAAGGTGCGGCGCTGGACTGGAGCGCGGTGTTCCTGGCACAGGAACGCGGTATCGACACGGCGTATGCGGGGCTCGGGTATGCGGCGTTTGCCCTGACCATGACGGCCGGGCGTTTGACCGGTGACAAAATCGTGCGACGACTGGGCGCGACACGGGTGATTGTGTTCGGCGGGCTGACGGCTGCCGCAGGCTTGTTCCTGGCGACGTTTGCATCGAGCTGGGAGGCCGCGTTGGTGGGTTATGCGCTGCTGGGTGCCGGTTGTTCGAACATCGTGCCGGTCCTGTACACCGCGGTCGGCAAACAGACGGTCATGCCCGAAAGCATCGCCGTGCCGGCCATAACCACTCTTGGTTATGCGGGCATTCTGGCGGGGCCGGCCGTGATCGGCTTCATCGCCCATGGCAGCAGCCTGAGTTTTGCCTTTGCCTTGATGGCGCTGTTGCTGGTGGCGGTGGCCATTGGCGGGAAAGTGTTGAAGGTCTGAAAAAATTCCACCGGTAAGCCCCCGAACCCAATGTGGGAGATCAATCGCCTCCGACTACAAAATCCCCGCCATTCAAAGCGCACCAAACCTGAAACGCAAAAGGCCGCTGATTGCTCAGCGGCCTTGTTCAATCCGATGGGTTACTCCGTTTTGCAGACGTCATCGAAGCCGTCATTCACAGGTCGGTAATTTCCTTATGGCGAGGCACCAGCATCTTCATCACACTCCACGCCACCAGATAGGCCAGCGCGCAGACGGCGAACATGATCATGTAGCCGGTACGGATTTCACCCACCGATTTGTAATAGTCAAACACCCAGCCACCGATCTTGGTCAGCAAGACTCCGCCTAACCCACCCGCCATACCGCCAATGCCGACCACGGACGCGACGGTCTTTTGCGGAAACATGTCGGACACCGTGGTGAAGATGTTGGCCGACCAGGCCTGATGCGCCGACGCGCCCACACCAATCAGCAACACCGGTACCCAGACGCTGATGTGACCCAATGGCTGCGCCAACAGCACCACCAATGGGAAAACGGCAATCACCAGCATGGCTTTCATGCGGCCGTCATACGGCTTGTCGCCACGTGCCATGAAATAGCTGGGGAACCAGCCGCCGCCAATACTGCCCACCATGGTCATGCTGTACAGCACGGCCAGTGGCACCACGATGGCTGCGCCTTTCAGGCCGTACTGCTCCGACAGGTAGGTCGGAAGCCAGAATAGAAAGAACCACCACACACCATCGGTCATGAACTTGCCGAAGGCAAACGCCCACGTCTGACGGTATTTCAGCAATTGGAACCACGAAACCTTTTTGCCAACGCCCGTCTGCACAGCGGCGCTAGCGTGGGAATCACTGCGGATGTGCGCCAGTTCCTGCGCCGACAGGCGCTTCTGCTGCTCCGGCTTGTCGTAAAACGCCAGCCATACGCCCATCCAGATAAAGCCCAGCATGCCGATTACGATGAACGCTGCCTGCCAGCCCCACAGGCCAGCGATCAGCGGCACCGAAATGGGTGCCAGGATCGCGCCGACGTTGGCCCCGGAGTTGAAAATACCGGTGGCGAAGGAGCGTTCCTTCTTCGGAAAATACTCAGCGGTGACCTTGATTGCGGTCGGGAAGTTGGCCGATTCACCGACCGCCAGCACAGCGCGCGACAGCATGAAGCCGGCGATCGAGACCGGGATGACCGCAATACCGAGCGCGCCACAGATGGCGGCGATGCCCTCGCCCATGGGTTCTGCAAAGGCGTGCATGATCGCGCCGGTCGACCAAATACAAATCGCCACCACAAAAGCAGCCTTGGTGCCGATCTTGTCGACCACTCGCCCCGCGAACAGCATGGAAATCGCGTACGTGAACTGGAACACGGCGGCAATGTTGGCGTAATCCGTGTTGCTCCAACCAAATTGCCTCGACAGATCCGGTGCCAACAGGCTGAGCACCTGGCGGTCGAGGTAATTGACGGTGGTTGCAAAAAACAACAATGCACAAATGGTCCATCGGTATTTACCGACAGACTGGCTGACGCGTTGCGCGGTAATTGGCTCGTTCAGGTTCATGGCATCACTTTATTGTAGATTTTTGGTGATGATCTCTCGGTATAAAACGAGATCGATTGGGCCGCGGGGCTTCAGTTCAATGCATCAGTCCACGACGAAACGGGCCATATTCCGCGGAGAGATTGGGCCAACTCGGAACATCAGGGGCGAGAGGGAGGCGATTGGATTCATGTTGATATCGACACTCTTATTATTTTTAAAATTAGACCCGCATGTCATACGTCGTCGTATGACATGTGAGATTTATAGACAGTCCCATGGGGCACTGTCAACAAGAAAACCCCTTAGACCTGAACGCCCTGACCGCCCTAAAAATGCGATACATAATCGAATAACGTCGTTAAACAGGCTCTTGGACCCAGATTACGCGACTCTCCGCTCGCTCCCTTGTCAGTTTTTAACGTGGTTATCGACCCCTCCTCGTTGTACGACAACTAACAGCAAACCCGTCAGGATCCGCCCCACTACGCTAAATCAGGCACAGAGCCAAAGGAATCTGGCAGGCATTCAAATGCAGCCATTCACCGGCTGTAGCAAAGTGCGGGCATGCCTGTCATCGGCTGTTCCAAAGGAGCCCGGAATGCTCATCTCCCTTGCATTGCGAAACAGAAAACCGCTGGCCCGCCTCGAGGCTTGATCGGTGCGAGAGCATCGCGATGGGCGAGTTCGCAGCAATCCGGCGCCGGGGGCCGGTACTCGCCAACTATGGCCTGGACACCTTGCGCTTCATCAACCCGGTGGGCATCGGCGACACCATCCAGGCGCGCCTGACCTGCAAGCGCAAGATCGACCAGGGCATCCCGCAAGGGGGGCGTGGGATGTGGAAGTCACCAACCAGCTGGGTGAGCTGGTGGCGAGCCATGACATTCTCACCTTGGTCGTAAACGCGAAGACTAACGCAACACCTGTAGGAGCGAGCCTGCTCGCGATGACGGAGTGTCAGCCAACATCAATGGACCTGACAGACCGCTATCGCGAGCAAGCTCGCTCCCACAAGGTTCTGGGTTGGTCGAAAAATCTGTGGTCAACCATTTACAACTGTGGGAGCGAGCTTGCTCGCGATGAGGGCGTGTCAGTCGACATCAATGGTGCTGACAGACTGCTATCGCGAGCAGGCTCGCTCCCACATTTGATCTCCGTTGACCACAAGTTTGAGGTCAATCTTCAATTCCTGCGCAACCACTCGATAAACAGCGCAAACAGTTCCGACTGCGAACCCACTTCCAACTTCAGGTACAGGTTCTTGCGGTGCATGCGCACGGTTTCCGGCGAGATGCTCATCTGGCTCGCGGTGGATTTCACCGAATGCCCGCGCAACACCATGTGCGCCACTTGCCGCTCGCGTTCGGTCAGCAACTCACAACCGAAGTTCTCGAACGCCGCCTGCACGCGATGCTTGAGATCATCGCGTTTGCCTTGCTCGTTATCGCGCTCAATCCCGGTATTGCGCAGCAGTCCACGCTGACTGAACTCGCTGATGAATTCACGCACCAGCGGTTCCACGGCGCGCAGCAGATTCAACTGTTCGGCGCTCAGGCATTCACCGCCGAAACCCTGATAGAGGCTGACGGAAATCTTCGTGTCATTGCCGGTATCGACGATGTAGTAGCTGTCTTCCGAGCAGCCCGCCTTCAGGTAATAGGATTTGTAGTAGTCACTCTCGAAGAAGTTGTCTGGAGCAATCTCCTCCAGGTGATAGAACCCTTGCGCCAACCCCTGCTCCACCGCCAGGCAGAAGGGATCGAGCAAATAACCCCCGGCAAAATAGCGCTCCAGAATCGAGACCTGATACTCCTGGGCAATCCCGCGCTGATGCAGCAACTGTGGCGCGCGGTCCTTGCGCTCCAGGCTGATCATCATCGACTCAACGGACACCAGTTGCGCCAACGCCGACGCCAGGTGTTGCAGGGCGTCAGGCTCATCGATATGGGCGAATGCCTCGCGCATTCCCCCATGCCATTTGTGCAATGCCCCGAAGGGCATCGCGATCAGCGTATCGTCGTCTGGTTTGCTCATGCCCCGCAGTCTAGCGGCTGGACAATCCCTTGGTAACAGCCTGACTGACGAAATCATTCGCCCGCGTACTGTCCGCTCGCTTCAAGCTCGGCGGCCACTTGCAGAATGCATTCGCGCAAGGTCTCGACGATTTCATCGACCTGGGCAAACGTCAGGATCAGCGGTGGCGACATCACGTTGAGGTGCATGATCGGCCGCACCAGCAAGCCCCGGGCCTGGGCCCGCACGTGGATTTTCTCGCCGATGTTGATCTCGTCGGGGAACAACGCCTTGGTGCGTTTATCGGCGACGAACTCCACGCAGGCCATGAGTTTCTGGCAGCGCACATCCCCCACCAGCGGCAAGTCCCGCAGGGTTGCCAGGCGCTCTTCCAGATAAGCGCCCACCGTATCGACATGGGCCAGCAAGTTCTCCCGCTCGATGATTTCGATGTTCTTCAGCGCCGCGGTGCAGCACACCGGGTGGCCGCTGTAGGTGAAGCCGTGGGTGAAACAGCGGCCCTTGCCCGGCTCGGCGATGACCTTCCAGATGCGCTCGGAAAAGATGCACGCGCCCAGCGGCAGGTAAGCCGAGGTCAGGCCTTTGGCGGTGGTGATGATGTCGGGCTGCACGTCGAACACATCGTAGGAGGCAAAGAACTTGCCCAGTCGCCCGAACGAAGTCACCACTTCGTCGGCGACGAACAGGATGTCGTAGCGCTGGCACACGTCCCACATGCGCTTGAGGTAGCCCTGTGGCGGAATGATCACCCCGCCGGAGCCCATGATCGGTTCGGCAAAGAAACCGGCGACCTTGTCCGCGCCCATCGAGAGGATCTTGTCTTCGAACTCCTTGACCAGGAATTCGAGGAACTGCGCCTCGTCCATGCCGTCCGGCGCTCGGTACGGGTTCGGGTTGGAGACGTGGTGGATCAGCGGGTTGGCGTAGTCGAACTCCGGCACACGGTCGGCGGCCTTGTTGCCGATCGACATGGTCAGGGTGGTGGAGCCGTGATAGGCGTTGAACCGGGCGATGACGTGCTTCTTCTCGGGTTTGCCACGGCAGTTCTGGTAGTACTGGATCAGCCGGTACGCAGTGTCCACGGCGGTGGAGCCGCCGGTGGTCAGGAACACATGGTCGAGGTCGCCGGGAGCGAGGCTGGCGAGTTTTTCGCACAGCTGAATCGCCACGTTATTCGACATGTCGGAAAACGGATTGGAATAGGCCAGTTGCCGTACCTGATCGGCGATGGCCTCGGCCATTTCCTCACGGCCCAAGCCAATGTTGGTGCACCACATGCCGCCCACGGCATCAAGAAAGCGGTTGCCCTGGGTGTCATAGATGTAGGCGCCATCGCCAGCGACGATGTTCAGCGAGCCTTGTTCGGCGTGTTCGTCGAACACGTGGTAGCCGTGCATGTGATGGGCCTTGTCGGCCTTGACCAGTCTGGACTCATCCGCCGGCGAAAGTACGGTGCGTGTTGGAGTCGCCATAAATAAACCTCTAACCGAATTGACTAACGATCGAACAAATCAGATGCCGCTTTTCACGGTGCTCCAGACCCGGGTAATCGCCCGCATGTCCTTGGCGTCCTGGGTCTTCTGCGGGAACAGGCGCTCGCGGGTTTGCGCGTCGGGGTAGATCGCCGGGTTGTCGCGCACAGCGGCGTTCAACAACGGTGTGGCCGCGGCGTTACTGTTGGCGTAATTGATGAAGTCGCTCACGTCCGCCATCACCTGCGGTTGCATCAGGTATTCGAGAAACTTGTGGGCATTGGCGACGTGGGGCGCGTCCGCCGGGATGTACAGGTTGTCGAACCAGATCAGCGAGCCTTCCTTGGGGATGAAGTACGCCAGGTCGATCTTCTTCCTGGCTTCCGCCGCACGGGCCATGGCCGTGGCGTAATCGCCGGACCAGGTCATGGCCATGCACACGTCGCCGTTGGGCAGGCTGGTCAGGTAATTGACCGAGTCGAATTTGCGGATGTAGGGCCGCACCGACAGCAGCAAGTCCTGGGCGGCTTTCAGATCTTCCGGTGCGGCGCTGCGTGGATCACGCCCCAGGTACTTCAGGGCCATGGGAATGACTTCGGTCGGGGCATCGAGCAGGGTCACGCCGCAATCGGCGAAGCGCGAGACGATCTTCGGGTCGAAGACCATCGCCAACGAACCGATCGGCGCGTCCGGCATGCGTTCCTTGATCTTGTCGACGTTGTAGGTGACGCCGTTGCTGCCCCAGGTATAAGGCGCCGAGTACGTGGTGCCCGGATCATACCCTTGCAGATCCTCCAGGACTTTCGGGTCCAGGTTGGTCCAGCCCGGCAGCTGTTTTTTGTCCAGCGGTTGGAACACCTTGGCCTTGATCAGCGGTGGTGCCAGGGACGCATTCAACACGATCAGGTCATAACCGGAGTGGCCGGTGAGCAATTTGGCCTGCACCGTTTCGTAGGCATCGAAGGTGTCGTAGATGACTTTGATGCCGGTGGCCTTTTCGAAGTCGGCCACGGTTTTTTCACCGATGTAATCCGCCCAGTTGTACAACCGCAGCGTATGGCTGTCGTCCACTTGAGCGGCGTAGGCATTCAATGTCAGCGGTACAACAAACAGACTGGAAATCACCTTAAGCAGCGTCTTGCCCATAGCAAATGCACCTTATAGCGAGTTCGGCTCTGGATGAGCGGATGCCTTCACTATTGGTGGATTCGCCGGGCACAGCCATACCCCGAATGGGTGTGTGTCGCTTTTTGGCTCACCGGCATGGCAAAAAGCGGCAGTACGGTTGACCCGTTTTGCCATAGATCCGGGGTTTGTCCGGCGCTTAAAGTGGCCACCTGATCCGAACGACCCTGGGTTTGCGATGACCGACCTGATCAAACACGAGCAACGCGACGGTGTGCTGACGCTGACCATCGACCGCCCGGACAAGCTCAACGCCCTCAACAATGCCATGTACTCGCAGTTGGCCGACCTGTTGCAGGCCGCCGACGAAGACGAGCAGACCGGTGTGATCATCCTCACCGGTGGCCCGACCTGCTTCACCAGCGGCAATGACCTGGTGGATTTCCTCCAGCACCCGCCGACTCATCTGGACGCCCCGGCGTTCCACCTGATGAAGGTCGTCACGCGCCTGCAAAAACCGCTGGTCGCGGCAGTCTGCGGGGCGGCCATCGGCATCGGCACCACGTTGTTGCTGCATTGCGATCAGGTGCTGGTCACCCGTAACGCCAAGCTGCGCATGCCGTTCGTCAACATCGGCCTGTGCCCCGAATTTGGCGCCAGCCTGTTGCTGCCACGCCGGCTCGGCCATGCCCGCGCCGCGAGCCTGCTGCTGTTGGGCAACGGCCTGGACGGCAACGAAGCGGTGGCCTGGGGCCTGGCCAACGAAGCCTTTGATAACGGCGAGCAATGCCTGGCGGCGGCGACAAAAATCGCCCAGCGCTTCCTGGCCATGCCCCAGCAAGCCTTGCGCCAGTCCCGGCAGCTGATGAAACAGGCTTCCCTGACCGAACTGGAAGCCACCCTGCGCGAAGAAAACACGCTGTTCATCCAGCGCCTGAATACCGACGAGGCGAAAACCGCCTTGAACGCCCTGCTCAATCGCAGTACAGACAAGAATCCACCGAAAGGAAACCAGCCATGAACACTCCAGAAATCTACGTCGTCAGCGCCGCCCGTACCGCCATCGGTACGTTCGGTGGTTCGCTCAAGGACGTGCCACTGGCCGATCTCGCGACCACGGCCGTGAAAGCCGCCCTGGAGCGAGCCGCCGTGGACCCGGCGCTCGTTGGCCATCTGGTGATGGGCAACGTGATCCCGACCGAAACCCGCGATGCCTACATCTCCCGCGTCGCGGCGATGAACGCCGGCATCCCGAAGGAAACCCCGGCCTACAACGTCAACCGCCTGTGCGGTTCGGGCCTGCAAGCGATCATCAACGCCGCCCAGACCCTGATGCTCGGCGATGCCGACATCGTCGTCGGCGCCGGTGCCGAATCCATGAGCCGCGGCCCGTACCTGATGCCGGCCGCCCGTTGGGGTTCGCGCATGGGCAACGCCCAGGTCATCGACTACATGCTCGGCATCCTGCATGACCCGTTCCATGGCATCCACATGGGCATCACCGCCGAGAACGTCGCCGCGCGCAACGGCATCACCCGCGAAATGCAGGACGCCCTGGCCCTGGAAGACCAGCAACGCGCGGCCCACGCGATTGCCAACGGCTACTTCAGCGAGCAGATCGCGACCGTGGAAATCCAGGATCGCAAAGGCGTCAAACTGTTCAGCGTCGACGAACATCCGCGCGCCACGTCCCTGGAACAGCTGGCAGCGATGAAGCCGGCGTTCAAGAAGGACGGTTCGGTCACCGCCGGCAACGCCTCGGGCCTCAACGACGGCGCCGCCGCACTGGTCATGGCCAGCGGCAACGCGGTCCAGGCCAACAACCTGAAGCCACTTGCCCGCCTGGTCAGCTACGCCCATGCCGGCGTCGAACCTGAGTTCATGGGCCTGGGCCCGATCCCGGCCACGCGCCTGGCGCTCAAGCGCGCCGGCCTGACCGTCGCCGACCTGGACGTGATCGAAGCCAACATCGCCTTCGCCGCCCAGGCCTGCGCCGTCAGCCAGGAACTGGACCTCGACCCGGCCAAGGTCAACCCGAACGGCTCGGGCATCGCCCTGGGCCACCCGGTGGGCGCAACCGGCGCAATCATCGCCACCAAGGCCATCCACGAACTGCACCGCACCGGCGGCCGTTACGCGCTGGTGACCATGTGCATCGGTGGTGGTCAGGGGATTGCGGCGATTTTCGAACGCGTCTAAGCAATAGCCGAAAAAAGGCCGGTGATCGCGCAGATCACCGGCCTTTTTTTCATTTCCGTGCGCCGATTGTTTGATGGTTTTTATCCACGAACGGTTCGCAATCCGTCATTACCGCTCCCTCCACGCCACCTGACCACCGGCAGCAAAAATCAACTGCCTGACCCTCTCCATCGCACGCTTCACCAGCAAACCTGTTGCCACGGGTYGAAATCAGCGCGACACCTTTTCACCCTCGCCAAGAAAAATCTGCGTCGGCAGCCTGAAGCCACGCAACTTGAGCAGCGCCAGCGGTCCCGCGCCCAGTTCGGTGCGCAGGTGCCAGGTCAGGCCCAGGCCGTCCGGGGCCTTGAGCACCATGCGGTAGTGGCTGTCGCCGTCGTCCAGCGTGGTGACCCGAGCCTGTTCCAGCAGGCGGATCAAGCCCCAGGTGCCCTGATAGTCACCGAACAGRCGCTCGCCRGCCTGCACGCTGGTCCAGGTCAGGTTCACCCCCGGACGGTCGCTGTAGCCAGGCCAGCTGAAGCGCTGCCAGCTTTCCTTCTGGTTGAAGTAGTGGTGTTTTTCGCCGTTGAGGATGAAGGTGGTCTGCACCACGTCGCGYACCGGCTTGCCCCGCAGCTCGAACCCCAGGCCGAGGCCGCCGTCGGTGAACAGYACATCGGCCAGGTGGCTGAGCTGGTTGAGCGCCGCGAGAAACTGCGGGTTGATGCGCAGGCCCTGGCTGTGCCGCGRATCGGCCACCCAGCGCTGGCCTTCCTTGCGCAACACACCGCCCAGTTGCTGTTGCAGGAACTGCTCGATGCGTCCGGAGTCGGCACGGATCATTTGYCCCAGCATCGGCAATGACGCATCGCTGGTGGTCGCCACGAACGGATAACGCCCGGCAAACGCGCCGTGCCAGTCGCTGACGATCGCCCGTTGCCACTGGCGATTGAGGCTTGCCGCCGACGGYTGCARCACYCGTTGCCAGGCCTGTTCCARCGGCTGCACGAACAGGGTCTGGCCGACCCCGCCCCACTCCGCCCCCAGGCTGGCAGCGATCAGGCTGCCATAGGCRCGGGTGTCGGTGAGGTCGACGCTTTTGCCCTGGAACACGGTTTGCGCCAGGGCCTGGGTCATYKCCTGCGGGTCGGCGGCGTTGCTCACYTGCTGCAGTTTCAGGCGTACCCGGGTGACGCGGGTGAGGAAGGCCTGCAGGCTCAGCCGGTCGTTGTCGTTCTTGCCTTCGGCCTCCTTGYCCARCAGGGCCAGCAGCGGRCCGAAGGTGGCGTCCAGCGGRCCGCTCGCGCCGGGGGCCTGTTGGTCGATCAGCGGCACCTTGTCCTGGGCTATCAGYTTCTGCGCGGAGTGGATCAACGACGCGCCCAGGGCCGGGCCGCGAGTGCCGGCCTGGCCCTGGTACGCCAGGGTGTTCATCAGCGCGATCAGCGGCGACTGRCGCACGTCGCTCATCAGGGTCAACTGGTCGATCACCTGATCCAGGCTGCGTGYCGGTTGCCAGTTCAGGCGATTGAGCAAGTCCAGCCAGGCGCTGGCGTAGTCCTGRAAGTAGCGCTCGGTSAGGCGTTCCTTGAGTTGCTCCGGGCTCAAGTCGGCGGCGAGGCTGGCGGGATTGTCGCTGAGCACCCAGTCGATCTCCTCGCGGCGAGCCTCGGCCACCTCGTCGATGGCTTGGCGGACCTGGCCCTCCCAGGCCTGGCGGGTGAACACCCCGGGCACGCTGGCCGTGGTGGCGAACAGCGCGCGGGCGTCGGTGTCGCCGACCATCTGCTGCAAGCCCAAGGCCGGGTAGTGATTGGCTGCCGCATCGAGCACCTGACGGTACAGGCTGGCTTCGCCATTGCGCTGGCCCAACTGGACGAGCAGTACCTGACGGGCCTGGGCCACCAGCGTCGGGTCGGCCTCGATACGCCAGGCCGGATGGGCCGCCAGTTGCTCGGCATAGAACTGCCAGAGGCCGGGTGACAGGCCCTGCCAGAGCCCCGGCGTGATGTCGGCGCGCTGCGCCTGGGTCTCGACCAATACTTTGGCGAGGAAAGCCGCGTCGGCTTTTTCCGGGCGCGCCATCATCAGGTAGGCTTTGAGCTGGGCGTAGGCGGCCGGGGCACGCTTGGCGCGTTCGGGGCTGGCGGGTGGCAGCTGGATCAGCGCCTTGAGTTGCTGCTGCAGCTTGGCCACGGCCGGGTCGCGCAGCAGCCGTTGGTTGGCCTCTACATAGCGTGGCCACAGCGTCGCCAACAGTGGGTCGTTCTGGTTGAGGCCAAAGCGCAGGTACCAGGGTGTGCCGTGCGCGGCGCGGTAGTCCAGGCGCCCCAGTTCACGGGTTAACTCGTTGAACGCCAGCAGTTGTTCGTCGCCGCTGCCCGCTTGTTCCAGGGTCGCCAGCGCGGTCTGGACAAGGGCGATCTGCCCGCGGTTGCTGACGAAGGACAGCAACATCCCGGCACCCCACAGCAGCGCCACGCCCAACACCAGCGCATAAGCGACTCGCGGGGCGGACCAGCCCAGGCG
>NZ_JBFUID010000082.1:0-23314 GCF_056402055.1 Pseudomonas sp. P4_C4
AATGAGCTTGAACGTGCTCGTTTATAACTTGAAACGGGTGATGAAAATCCTCGGCGCGCAGAATCTGATGAAAGCGCTGGCGGCCTGAAAAGCCCCCTGTTTTGCCCGATGGACGAGCTGAGAAGCGTTACTAGTGGCATTAAAAGCGGGTTGGAGCTACGAAGAACGCTTTAGGTGTAATTAGCCAGCCAAACATCGTCGACGCTACGCGTCGACGATGTTTGAACCAGTTTTTACACACTCTGGGCCATGGATGGCCGATGGCACCGAACGTCAGGGGCAGAGCCTTTTGGTTACTTGGGGCCGGGCGGCGTTCCGCTTTTCCAAAGTGACCCGCCGTAAGGGCGGAACCATCAGTGGCCGTGACCGCAGAAACGGATATGTACACCTACAAAATACTCATCGCCCAACACATAGCCATCGCGAGCAAGCCCGCTCCCACAGGGATTGCGGATTACTCCAGAACGGCCCGCGCACGGTGAGGCACAGCATCGCCCGCAGCGGTATAGGCCACCCTCGGCACACCCGGCAAACGCTGTTCCAGCAACGCACTCAAGGACTCTCCCGGTTCCAGGTAGGCATCGCCGAAGTCGGCGCCGAGCTGGTTCGGGTGGGCGACGATTTCCAGCAGTCCGTCGGGTGGCGGCTCAGCGTTGCGCAGATCCACCGGGGTGCACACGTAGTCGGCGGTGGCGCCGGCCAGGTTGCTCAGGCGACGGTTGAGCAGGTCCTTGAACACGCGCTTGGGCAAGCTGAGGTTTTGCCCCAGGTTGCGCGCCAGACGCACCGGCACCCCCTGGCGGGCGGCGAAGCGCGCGACGATCTCGCCGATCGGCCAGATGTTGTGCACGTGCTGATGAGAGTCCAGGTGGCTGGGGCGCAGGCCGTTGTCCAGGCAGCGCTGCCACTGGGCTTCGAGTTCTTCCAGTACGGCGTGGCGATCCCGGCGCCCGAGCCAGAGGCGGGTGCGGGACAGGTTGAGGTCGAACACGCCGGCACTGTCGCAAAACGTCGGGCGTTGCACAATGCTTTGGCTCAATGGACGGCCGTAGGTCAGGTTGAAGTGCAGGCCGATGCGGCCTTCGAGCAATGGATGCCGGGCCATGGCACAGGCCGCTTCGAACGCCGGCATGTTGGCCATGGCGGTGGCGGAGCTGATGAGCCCGGCCTGGAACGCGCCCAGGATCACTGCGTTTTCGCAGGCACTGAGGCCGAAATCGTCAGCGTTGACTATCACTTGCCGGGGCATGTTTACCCTCCTTGAGGTTTTCCGTAGGCGCAGGCCTTTTGACAACAGGTGTTGCGCCGGGCGCCGGGGTGGCGACTGCGGCTTCTGCGCGGCGGGCGCGCCCTCTCTGGAACCGAAGCCATCCTGCGACATCCGACCCGTGACAACCGCTGTCAGGATTCTGGACACTCAACCCACTCATCATTTGTAGCTGGAAACCGGGGGGACGCAAAAATCCAAAGCTCCCGTGGCGCACGAGCGTGGTTTCTCATAGACCTTGCCGGCTTCGCCAGGCACCCGGCGCGCACCCCAGCCAGCGCAGGCATGCACGGTTGAAGCTTTGCACATCGCTGTAGCCCAGACGGTCGGAAATCTCCACCAGTTCCAGGTCGGTCCCCTGCAGAAAGTCTTCGGTGCGGTAGCGGCGGTATTCGTCGAGCAACTCTGAAAAACTCCAGCCCAACGCCTTCAAGCGTCGGGCGGCGGTGCGCTCGAGCAAATGCTGGGTGGTGCAGAATTGCTGCCAGCTGGCCTCGGCGAGGTCGACGATCAAATGGTCGCAGACTTGTTCCAGCAAGGTCGGTTCGCTGTTGCGTCGGGTCTGCTCCAGCAGCTCGACCAGCGTGTGTTCCAGTTCATGATTGCCCGGCGTCAACGGGATCACGAACAGCTGTGGATCGAGGCGGATCGAGTGCTGCGCCTGCCCCCATTGCACCGGTGCGCGAAAAGCTTGTTCATGTTCCTGCGGGTTGGCCGTGCAGGCACCGGCCAGCCCGACGCCCAGAACCGGATCACGCTCCAGGCCGCTGGCGAGGAATTTGCGCCGCAACATGCTGCACAGGCTGATGAGGATGTAATCGGCGGTTGACGCGCTGGTTTTCACGCTGCCGCGGTCGAGCAGGTGCAATTCGACGCTGTCGTCGCCGCGCACGATCCGGGCCTGGAAGTGCCCGTTGAAAAACGGAAAGAAACGCACGAAATACTGGCAGGCGCTGTCCAGTGAGTCGGCCACGTCGAACAGGTACGTCAGGCCGTTGGTGGCGGTGGAAACGAATCGCCGACCGGCCGCCAGGCCGATCCGCGGGTCGCCGGTCTGTTCCAGGGCAAACGCCCAGAAGCGCCGCGATATGAACAGAGGAATGCGCATGAATGGCGTGCGCAACTCGAACAGGCTGCGTCGCAACAGGCCTTCGATGCGTTCCCGGTCCACACCGCGGGCCAGCAACTCTTCGATGGCCGGCAACAGGGTCGGCGCGTAGAACGCATTGGGTATTGATTGGTCGTGCAGTGGCTGATCGCTTTTTGTCATGTAGGGCTCACAGCTTGTTGCGGAACACTGGTCAGGCTGGCCGACGTTAAGCGATTTGCCGGAGCAAGACCATGCTTGATTTACGCCAGCTCGATTTGAACGTGTTGCTCGCCTTCGATGCGATTTACCAGCAGCGCAGGGTCACTCGTGCCGCCGGGATTTATGCAACTTCTTGAGGGGCCTGGTTCGACGCCAGCAAGCGCCGGTCGACCGTCAGCACCGCATCGACCATCGCCAGCGCGGCCGGTGTCAGGGAGTGGCCGGCGCGGCTGACGATGCCGTAGTGCAATTGCAGGCCGGGATCCTCCTTGGGTACATCGGCAAATTCCAGCAGGCGGACCAGGCCCTGGTCGACCAGTTCGGCCAAGGCCTCCACGGTGGCGATGCCCACCGCGTCGGAGCGCATCACCACGCGGCGGATGGCGTCGAACTGCGCGCATTCCACGCTCGGATTGAAGTCCGCCTCGCCCTGCACGTCGGCGAGGATCTTGCGGATCGTCGGCGGTATTCGCGTGCCAACCACCGCGTAGTCGAGCAGGGCGCGCAGGGACAGATTCTGCTGCTGCGCCAGGGGATGACCGACACGGCAAAAGAACCACCCGCGCCGGGGGCGCAACAGCTGTACCTGGTATTGCGGGTCGCCGGTGAAGTAGCGCGCGTCGGCTACGAGGAATTCGATCTGCTGTTCACGAAGCCAGACCGCCAGTTGTTCCCAGTCGCCCTGGTGGAAACTGATGCGGATCGCCGGATGAGCCTGAATGAACTCCGCCAGCGCTTCGGGCACCAGCACCTGGGCCGGATACGGGCCGCAGCCGAAGCGCAGCTCGCCACCGGTCAGGCCGTTGTATTGCGTCAGTTCGTTGTGCAGGGCCTGGCTGCCAGCGAGCAGGCGCCGGGCATGTTGCAGCACCAGTTCGCCTTGACCGGTCAGGCGGAATTCGCGGCTGCTGCGTTCCACCAGCGCGCAGTCGAGGTCGCGCTCCAGGGTCTGGATGCTGCGACTGAAGGCCGGTTGGCTGAGATTGATCGCCTCGGCGGCACGCCCGAAGTTGCGGTAATCGGCCAGGGCGACAAGGTGGCGGAGCTGTCGTAGGTCCATCATGCGTCTCCTRCATTCAGTGGATACTTTTAATGCATTGGATCGATAGCACAGAGGCTGGCATAAGTACACGCCTGTCCTCTCGCCGTAACCTGCCATGACCAGCCAACCGTTCATTTCCAGCGCCTTCACCCGCACCATTCTCAGCCATGCCCGGCAGTCCGGCCTGTGCCAGGACCAACTGCTGCAACGGGCCGGCATCTGCCTGTCGTTGCTCGAAGGTCAGGACCTGCATGTGCCTGCGCACCTGGTCGAACGCCTGTGGAGTGAATGCGAGCGTGCGGGCGCGGGCGCATCGTTTGGCTGCGAACTGGTCAACGGCATGGCGACCACCGCACTGCGAGGTCTGAACATTCTGCTGGACTCCGCAGCGACCCTGCGTGCGAGCCTGGCATGCTTCACCGATTTCCTGCCACGGGTGACCAACTACGTAGTGGCGGAACTGGAGGAGGGTGACGGGCAGGCCCGCCTGCACTTGCGCGGTGCCGGTCAACAGCCGCATTTTTTCGGCCTCGATGCGGCGACCCTGACGTTGGTGCGCAACATCGCCCGACGCCTGGGACGAGCGCCGGCGCAGGTGTTTGTGGCCGTTCGCCTGACGCCGCAACAGGCTGCCGGGCAGTGGTTGCGTAGCGCCGGTATCGAGGTACTGGAGGGGTCACATCCGTGTTTGAGCCTGCCAGCGGCCAGTCTCGATGAGCCGTTGCTGGGGGCCAATGGGTTTTTGCATCAGAGCATGTTGCGGCACTGGCAGGCTGCTGCTGCGCAACATACCCGCAGTGACAGTCTGGAGTTGGCGCGGCACTGGTTGACGGCAGGTGATCAGCCGATTGAGCGGATTGCCGAGCGGTTGGGGTATCGGCAGCCGAGTAATTTCATTCGGGCGTTTCGTAAGCAGTTCGGGATTACGCCCAAGCAGTTTCGCCTCTGTGATGTATCGGGTCGGCCGGTAGGTCGCCTTCGTCGGAACGCCGCCCGGACCAAGCTCGCTCCTTGATCAACGATTTTGCAACCAGCTCAAAAAACCACCTTTCTTGACCGCCACCGGTTTGGCCATCAATGCCATCCGGCTGTTCTGCTGCCGCACCGCTTGCAGCTTGTTCAACGCCCGGTCGACTTCGCGGCATTGCTCCATGCAACTGCGAGTCAGGGATTTGTCGAGGCGGTAGATGATGCTTGAGGTCAGAGCGGTGAACCGTGCCTGGGACGGCGTGTCGGCAAGAATGCTTTGTTCGCCCATGACTTCACTCGGCCCCATGCGTCCGGCTTCGATCCGCGTGCTGCCATCGGGGACAGTGGCGCTGACCACGCCGGTGGCGATGACGAACAAACTGTCCGGCACTTCCTCCAGATCCAGCACCACCTCACCAGCCGCATATTGCTGTGCCACCATGTTTTGGGCCAGACGATCACGTTCCTCGGCGCTCAGGGAACGGAAGATTTTCACTTCATCGAGCAAGGCCCGTGCGCGGGTCGACGGCTCGATCACGCCATCGGGCTGCCGGGAAATGCCTGCTGCTTCGAGGTGCCGATGGGCCAGGTCGAACAGTTGATTGCGCACTTCGCCCTTTTTGCCCAGTTCGGCGATGAAGCCGCTGGCCACGTATTCGGACATGGTTTCGCCGGCCTCCTTGAGCACGGCTTTCGGCGGTGGGTTGAGCAGCAGACTGCTGCTGCCCTGAAGGGTGCGGTCCAGGGCATCGAGTACCCGACGCGGACGGATGTGGTTGGGCACCTGAATGCTGATCGACACGCCGTGCAGGTTGGTCGGGCGGCTGAGGTTGACGATCTTCGCCTTGGCCGCCACCGAGTTCGGCACCACAGCGGTGCTGCCGGCACTGGTCAGCAGGTGGGTGGCGCGCCAGTCGATGTCCAGCACCTTGCCTTCGACACCGTCGATGGAAACCCAGTCATCGACCTGATACGGCTTGGTGGTGTTGAGCACGATACCGGAGAACACATCGCTCAAGGTGCTCTGCAATGCCAGACCCACCACGATGGCGACGACGCCAGAGGTCGCCAGCAAACCTTTCACTGGCAGCTCCAGCACGTAGCCGGCGGCGGCGACGACGGCAACCAGGAACACCAGTGCGCCGATGACATCCTGCAACAGTCGGCCGCTGTGGCCGATGCGTCGCATCAACACCAGACCGATGACTTCCGTGAGCACCCGCGCGGTGTACAGCCACCACAGAATTCCCAGCGCCGTAGCCCCGAGCTGCGCCACGCGATCATCGGCAAACAATGGCGCCTGCAACGGGCTGACGCCGGCGTTGATGATCACTGCGCTGAACAGCAGAAACAGCGCCAGGCGCACACCGACCCGGCTGACGCGATGCTTGAATGGCGCGAGGTGCCAGAGCAGGGCGTCGATGGCCAGCAGCAGGGTGCTCAGGGACAGGAGATGACTGAGAAGGAAGGACATGTGGGAGCTCCGGCAGAAATGAGGTAGCCGAGATGCAGGCCGCTTTCGTGGCGAGGGAGCTTTTCTGTGGGAGCGAGCAAGCTCGCTCCCACAGAAAAGCCCTTCACCACACAACCAGTGTGCAGTGAAGGGTAGGGACTCACTGCAAATGAGTCTTGAGCTCCAGCGCAGCCTGGCGCACCGCTGCTTTCACTTCGGGAATCTGGCTCAGCGGATTGAGCAGGCCGAAGTCGTGGATCATGCCGTTGTAGCGGACCGAGGTTACCGGCACACCGGCCGCATCGAGGTGGCGGGCATAACCTTCGCCTTCGTCACGCAGTACGTCGAATTCGGCGGTCTGCACCAGTGCGGCCGGCAGGCCTTTGAGCTGTTCGGTGCTGGCGTTGAGCGGTGAGGCATGAATCTGCGCACGTTCGCCGGCGTCGGTGGTGTAGTTGTCCCAGAACCACTTCATCATGTTTTGGGTGAGGAAATGGCCTTCGGCAAATTGCTGGTACGACGCGGTATCGAACTGTGCGTTGGTCACCGGCCACATCAGCAGTTGAAAACGCAGGGCCGGGGCTTTTTGCTCCTTGGCCATCAAGGCCACGACCGCCGCCATGTTGCCGCCGACGCTGTTGCCGGCCACTGCCAGGCGCTGACCATCGACGCCGATCTGTTTGCCATGCTCGGCCACCCAGCGCGTCGCGGCGTAGGCCTGGTTGATCGCGGTCGGGTAATGCGCTTGCGGCGACGGTGTGTAGTCGACGTACACCGCGACCGCGCCGGAACCCACCACCAGGTCACGAATCAGGCGCTGGTGAGTCGGGAAATCCCCCAGTACCCAACCGCCACCGTGGAAGAACATGAACACCGGCAATTCACCTTTGACCTTGGCCGGGCGCACCACTTTGAGGTGGAGTGTCTGCCCGTCGACCTTGATCGCTTTGTCGCTGATTTCGACACCGGACAGGTCAACCTTCACCGACGCCTGGGCACCGGTCAGCACCGCACGGGCGTCTTTCGGGCTCAGTTGTTCAAGCGGTTTGCCACCACCGGCGGCGAGGGCTGTGAGGAAGGCCTGGGTGTTGTGTTCGACACCCGGGCTGCCCGCAGCAAACGCGTTGCCGACGGCAAGGGCGAGCAGGGAGGCAGTCAGGGTTTTCTGGACGAGGTTCATGGTCAATTCCTTTTTGATCGTGGGTGTACGCGGTTAGGTAGGAGCTGCAAGGGTGAATTCAACACCGTGAACACAGATTAATAGGGTGCCTGGAAGGGAAAAAGCGGCTATAAAGTGTTTGACTGTCAACCGGGAAGTGACAATGAACCCCTTCGAAGATATGCGTATTTTTTGCCAGGTGATGGACTCCGGCAGTTTCACGGCTGCCGCCGATCAATTGGGCCTGTCCAAGCAGTTTGTCAGCCGCCGCTTGATGCAACTCGAAGAGCGCCTGGGCGTGCGCTTGCTCAATCGCTCGACCCGGCGGCTGGACGTCACGCCGCTGGGGCAAAGCTATTACGAGTCAGCCTTGCGCCTGCTCAGCGAAGTCGAACAAGTGGAGCAGGGCATCGCCGGCCAGACCACCGAGCCACGGGGGACCATTCGTGCGAGTGCGCCGCTGTCGTTCGCACTGGCGCATCTGGGGTGCCTGTTGCCGGTGTTTTTGCAGCGCTATCGCGACGTGACGGTGGAGATGGATTTGAGTGATCGCCCTGTGGATTTGCTCGGTGAAGGTTACGACCTGGCATTGCGCATTGGCACACTGGAAGACTCGACGCTGATCGCCCGACGCATTGCCTCCATTGAACGGGTGTACTGCGCAAGCCCCGCGTACCTGGTCGAACGCGGCACGCCGCTCAAGCCTGAAGATTTGCACGGACACGACTGCCTGCCGTACGGCCATGGTCGTCAGGTGCAATGGCGTTTTGCGGGGCAGGGCAAGCCATTGAGCGTCAATGTCAGCGGGCGGATGCGGGTCAACAACGGTGAACTGCTCAAGGACGCAGCGATCGCCGGGCTGGGGATCACCTATTTGCCGACGTTCATTGTCGGTTCGGCGCTGAAGGATGGAAGGCTGGTGGAAGTGCTGGAGGATTTCAGGCCGCAGCCGCTGACGTTGTCTGCGGTCTATCCGCAACACCGGCAGAGTTCGCGGCCGGTGCAGGCGCTGGTCGAGTTCTTGCGCGAACGGCTGGATCGGCTTGAGGGTGGGTTGTAGAGCGGCTGGTTGTCTGAGCCACATTGGCCACTGTGGGGAACTTGTTCGCGATGACATTCGATCATTCAACATTTCTGTTGCCTGACACTCCGCTATCGTCGGAACGCCGCCCGGAGCAAGCTCACTCCCACAGGGTTTTGTGTTGTATGGATTTCAGGGGGAATCAGGTCCTTTTGTCATCGCCGGGCTCGGCATGGGCACCACGATCATCTCCAGGTTCGCCATTGGCATGGACGCCACGGTCATCGCCGGGTTCGCCATTGGCATGGACGCCACGGTCATCGCCGGGTTCGCCATTGGCATGGACGCCACGGTCATCGCCGGGCTCACCATTGGCATGGACGCCACGGTCATCGCCGGGCTCGCCATTGGCATGGACGCCACGGTCATCCCCAGGTTCATCATGGGTGCCGCTGCGTCCTGAGGACGAGGCCGTTCCGGAGTGGCTCGAACCGCTGTTGGCACTGCCATGACCGCTGTTGCTGCCATGGTCGCCGCTATGGCCGCTGCCGCTGTTGCCACCACTGCCGCTTCCACCGTGACTGCCACCGCCGCCACTACCGCCACCGCCACCGCCACCGCCACCGCCGCCACCACCACTACCCCCATCCTTGGCCTGAGCAGTGGATACTCCGGACAGGCTGTCCGGAATCAATACGGTAGACGCCGACAGAACCGCGCCAATAGCTACTGCCAGTAAAAGCTTATTGATGAGCATGTCGTTCTCCGTCTTCTTGTTCAGATTGGAACGTTGATGAACATTGCAACGTGCTGCATTTTTCCCATGGGAACTTGTTAAACACCTCGACGGACTGATTTATTCAATGGAAGGTTGAAAAGATGCAACGGGCAGCGCGGCCCTGTTCCATAAGGTCAGTGAATGCTCGAGGCCAATTCGAAAATCGGGATGTACATCAGGATCACGATCACCCCGATCAACAGACCGATGAAGGTCATGAGCAGAGGTTCGAACAGCCGTACGAACCATTCGATCCAGCGGCTGATTTCTTCGTCGTAGAAGTCGGCGCTGCGCTCCATCATCTGCCCGAGGTTGCCCGACTGTTCGCCGGCGCGCAGCAGGCGCAGGGATACCGGAGTCACCAGGTGATTGAGTTCCAGCGCGGTAGAAAGCGATTGCCCCTCGCGTACCCGGTCGCAGGCCTGGTCCAGGCGCGCGCGGGAGGCGACGCTGAGTAAGCCACGGACCATGCCCATGGCGGTGACCAGGGGAATGCCGCCTTGCAGCAGTATGCCTAGCGAACGGTAGAAACGCGCCAGCTCATACATGAAGATGCGCTGGTGCACCGCGGGGAGTTTTTCGATCAGGCGGTCCAGCCCCCGACGAAAGGCCGGTTGGCGCTGGAGCAGGGTGAGGGCGACGATGATGGCCAGCAAGCCACCGAAGAATTCGCCCTGGTGGGTGTGCAGGAACATGCCGCTGCTCATCAGGACCTGCGACATCCACGGCAGGTTCGACCCCAGCCCTTCGAATACCAGGCTGAAGCGCGGTACGACGTAGCCCATCAAAAACAACACCACGCCACCTCCCACCACCAGCAACAACATGGGGTAGATCGATGCGCTGACGATCTTCTGGCGAACCTCGTCCATGCGCTGGCGATAGCTGACATACCGGCCCAGGGCATCGCCCACGGCGCCGGTCTTCTCACTGGACTGCACCAGCGCCACATACAAAGGCGGGAAAACCGCCGATAGCTGCCCCAAGGCCTGGGAAAACGATTTGCCCTCGTACAGCAAGCGCACCAGCTCGCTCAGGGTCTTGCGGGCTTGTGGCGCGTTTTCTTTTTCCGCCAGGCTTTCCAGCGCATCGATCAACGGCAGGCCGGCGTTGAGCAATGTGGTCAGTTCCTGGCTGAACAATACCAGGTGGAAGGTCTCGCGCTTGTGCAGGCGCAAGGCTCGCCAATGTCGCTCGGCGTGCAGGCTGACGACTCGCAGGCCCTGGTCTTCGGCGATGCGCCTGGCTTCGCTGTGTCCCGGCGCCTCGACGGTCATTGAGACGACACCGGCCTTGCCGACGGCTTTGAGATGAAAGCGCATGGTCGCTTTTCCCGTCAGTTCCAGTTGGTGACTTCGGCGTTCTCGCCTTCGCCGCCGGGTTGCCCGTCCTTGCCCAGGGACAACAGGTCGTACTCGCTGTTTTCACCGGGATAGCGATAGTTGTAGTTGTGGCCCCAGGGGTCTTGCGGGAGTTTTTTCTGCAGGTACGGGCCGGTCCAGCGCGGTTCATCGGCGGGGGCAGTGACCAGCGCCTGCAAGCCCTGTTCGGTCGACGGGTAGTGGCCGACCTCCAGGCGGTAAAGGTCCAGGGCTTTGCTCAAGCCTTCTATTTGCGCCTTGGCCACTTTCACTTCGGAACGGCCCAGTTGGGCGAAGTACTTCGGCGCCACGATGCCGGCCAACAGCCCCAGTACCACCAGCACCACCAACAGTTCGAGCAGGGTGAACCCGCTTTGGGGGCGCCGGGCAAAACACGGTCGCTGATTCATGATGACCTCCCTCAGTTGACAGCAGAGTCGCTATACAGGCGCATGCAATTGCCATGCTCATGACTGGACATCCTTCTGCACCCCCTGTGCTACGGGCCTTTTCACTTACGGCACAGTGTTTGCGTATGGCTGTTTTACTACCGGCCACTGGGGCAATACCCCCATTTTTCGGGGCCGGGCAGGGGAGGCATGCCAATGAAAGCCATCACCGCAGGATTGCTCGGATTACTCGCGCTCGCTGGCGCCGCACAGGCCGATGTGTTCGTTTCCCTGGACGCCAAGGGCAACTATGTCCTGTCCAATGTCCACCGCCCTGGACGCCACTATGAACGGGTGATCCATGAGCCCGAAGCGACGGTCGTCAGCCTCGACCAGCAACCGCAGATGATCGCCGCGCAACCCTACGCCGAGCTGGTGTCGGCGGCGGCCACGGCCAATGAACTACCGGCGGCGCTGCTGCACGCAGTGATCAAGACCGAATCCAGCTACAACGCCCGCGCTACCTCACCCAAGGGCGCTCGCGGACTGATGCAGTTGATGCCCGCCATCGCCCGCGAAATGGGTGTGACCAACGCCTACGACCCCAAGGCCAACATCCAGGGTGGCGCCCGCTATCTCAAGCGCCTGATGACGATGTTCGACAACGATATCCGCCTCGCCGTGGCCGCCTACAACGCCGGCCCGCAAGCGGTGCTCAGCCGGGGCAACGTGGTCCCGCCGTTCGCCGAAACCCAGCGTTATGTGCCCAACGTGCTGAACCAGTATCGGCGTTTACAGGGGTTGTCCGCGGATGCGCCGCTGTGATCGAGACCCAGGGGGTGGTTTCCCCAATAGTGGGGAATGGCGGCCCCGGCGAGAAAATGGGGGTCGGGTGGGGAATATCCCCCCGTTTATCCATTCGTGAATATATCCAGCTGATTAATAAGGTGATTTTTTATGGCATGCGGATTGCTGTGGACAACTTGTCGAGAGGTGTTCACTGATAACCCGCAATGAGGCCCGAGTTCATGATCGGCGTATCTCACGCTCCGTCCCTGATTATTTGGCTGTTGTTGGTGACATCGATGCTCGGCATCGCGATTGCCAGCTAGCCCCCCCCGTGGGAGCGAAGCTGCACGGGGCACGGAGATTCTGAAGGGGAGTTTTGATATGGACAGGACCACCACAATCGCTGGCAGCGCGGTGATTCTCGGGATGGCCTTGATCGGGTTCGGGGTATGGCGGACCGCGCCCCCGACTGCGCTCGACGAAATCACCTTGCCCGATACCTGGAGCGACCGGACGCTGGAACGTGAAGGGATTGCGGTGGCCCTCGATGTAAAGCCCCTGGCCAAGGACGGCGTACTGCGTGAGGGCGGCATTGCCGACGTGCAATTTCGAGTGACGGACAAAACCTCCGGTCAACCCTTGTCTGGCGTCGCGCCGGGTGTTCGGGCCATTCCCGGCGATACCCACTGAGAGGAAGCTGACATGAACCGATTCGCGCATCGCGGCCTGCTGACGTTCGGTCTGTTGGCCTTCGGTATCGGCCAGGCGCTGGCTCACTCGGTGGACGAGCCCACCGGGCACGACATGGCGGCCAGAGAGGCCAGCCCGGAGACCGCCCGGATCAAGTTTGCCGACGTGACCCTGCTGGACCAGAACGGCAAGGTCGTCAGCCTGGAAAAAGACCTGGTGAGCAACAAGATCGTGGTCATGGGCTTCATCTACACCAGCTGCACTACGGTCTGCCCGGTGGTGTCCTCGATCATGGGCAAGGTGCAGAAACAGTTGGGCGCGCGGGTCGGCACCGAGGTACAGCTGGTGTCGATCAGCATCGACCCGCAGCGTGATGATCCCCAACGCCTGAACGACTACGCCCGCACCTTCCAGCAGGGGCCGGGCTGGAGCTGGCTGACCGGCTCGCCGCAGTCGGTCACTGCCACCCTCATGGGCTTGGGCGCTTACAGCGGTGACGTCGAGAACCACTCGCCGCTGATTCTGGTGGGGGACGGCAACAACCGTTTCTGGACCCGCTACTACGGTTTCACCGACCCGACGGAGCTGGCCCGGGCCGTCGAGAAGCTCAGGGGTGAACGCAACGCCCACGCCAAGCACACCGCCATCGCCATGGAGCATCAGCCATGAGAGTCATCGACTGGTTCGCTCCGGGCGTCTGTCACGGCATTTTCAGTTCAATGGAATTTGCCCACGAAGGGCATGAACAGGCCGCGCCGACGGTGGCCGACGGCATCACCTTTATCTCCCTTACCAGTGATCCGCTGCGGGACACCCCGGCGGTACTCGAGGCTTACACCTTGAAACAGGGCGTCGATGACCCCCACTGGTTTTTTCTTACCGGCGACAAGGCGCAAATGGACCTTGTCTTGGGTCGCATCGGCCAGATCATGCCGACCCTCGAGCAACACTCCACCCAGTCGATCGTCGGTGACGTGGCGAACAAGCTCTGGAGCAAAATCCGTCCCGATGCTCCGGCAGCCGCCATTGCCCAGCGCTTGCAGGTGCTGACAATGCCTGTGGCCGATAGCTGAGCCACGGCCATGAATACTGCCCTCGTCCTTGGCCTGCTACTTCTGAGCGGCATCACGCTCAGCGTCCAGGCGCTGCCGCTGAGCCTCAGCGAAAGTGCCGGCAAGCGCTTGTACGGCGAAGGTCTGTCTGCCAGCGGCGAACCGGTCATGGCCCGGGTCGGTGCATCGAACATGGTGCTGCCGGCCAAGCGCCTGGCCGAAGACCGCGATTCGGGCCTGACCCCCGACAGTCTGTACCTGGGCACGTTGTTGCCGGCCACCGGACCATTGAGCGAAGAGGGCGCCACGGTGGCATCGGTGCTCAACGGCTGCGTGGCGCGTATCAACGAGGCGGGCGGAATTCATGGCCGGCAGTTGCGCCTGACCATCCTCGACCCCGGCGCCGACCGCGCCAGTGCCGAAAAGGCGCTGGACCGGTTGATCGAAGAAGAGCAGGTGTTTGCCCTGATTGCACCGCTGGCGCCGGCATTGGACATGGACCTCGCCGTGCGTCTGGAAGAGGCCGGCATTCCCCTGATCGGGCCGCTGTCCTTGCAGGGCACGCCCCACCACACCAGCCGGCAGATATTCGAACCGCTGCCGGGGCTTCGCGAGCAATTGATCGCCCTGGCCGATTACGCCGGTGCCAGCCTGCGGGTGCTGCAGGGGCCGACGCTGATCGCCTATCCGGACGAATCCGGCCAACAGCTGGCGGCGCAGGAACTCAACCAGTACTTGCAGGGCCACGCCTGGCAAAAGGTGCGTCTGCAAGCCTACGACCCGAGCAGGGATGATTTGCCCTTGGGCTCGCGCTCGGTGTTTTACCTGGGCAGCAGCAGCGGCTTCAGTCGACTGGCCGAGCGCTTGCAAACGGCGGGGCAGGTGCCTTACCTGTTCGCCACCTCGAACCAGGTGGCGGGCAATCTGATGCAGGTGCCCAGCGGATTTTCCCGGCGGGTGTTCCTGGCCTATCCGTTCGTGCCCAGCGACTGGACCCTGGCCGGGCGCCAGGCCTTGACCCAGTTGCGCGAACACCAGGGCCTCGGTGACCAACACGCGGTGCTGCAAGTGGGCGCGTTCAGTTCGATGATGCTGCTCAGCGAAGGCATGAAGCAGGCCGGGCGGGATGCCAGTCGCGAGAAGCTGATCAGTGCGCTGGAAGGCCTGCATGACTTCGAYACCGGGCTGACACCACTGATGAGCTTTGGTCCTGGCCGGCGCCTGGGCTTGAGCGGTGCCCATATCGTAACGGTGGATCTGCCGAACCAGCGTTTCTATCTGGTCGCCCCCTATAAACCCGCTGCTGCCACGCCCTGACCGGAGGCCGATCATGAAACCCAACACTTTGCTGGTCCTGCTGCCGCTATGGGTGCCCGGTGCAGACGCTTCCACTGTCGTAGCCGCGCGGCTACGCTTAACCGTAATGAGGGCGTCGGCGCAATTGAGCCCGCGCAATCGAATCGAGCGGATTGACGATGAATAGGGGAGGGTCCCCAATAGTGGGGGAAAAAACGTCAATGCCAATCCGGTCGCTTTCCCCGTTTTTGGGGGATGGAATGGCTGTACGAGTAGGCATTGTTTTTAAATTCAAGGACATGAAGACCTGAAAATACCGGTACCCAGCCTGGCGTGAAGTGTGCATAAGCCCTGTCAAGGCGTGCACTCAGCCAGGTTCAAAACCCGGACCTGAGGTTTCAAGGAGTCCACCTTGTTAAACAAAGTACTGGTTGTTGATGACGAACAGTTGCTGGCGGAAAATCTCCAGGGTTACCTGCAGGCGCAAGCACTGGAAGTCCGGATTGCCCACGACGGTGCACGAGGAATCGCTGTAGCTGACGATTTCGCACCGGATGTGATGGTGTTCGATTACCGCTTGCCCGATATGGAAGGCTTTCAGGTGCTCGATGCCGTCCGCCAGAACAGGATGTGTCATTTTGTGCTGATCACAGGGCACCCCACCGCAGAAGTCTGCGAGCGGGCCCGGCAAATGGGAGTCAGCCATATCCTGTTCAAACCCTTTCCATTGGCGGAATTGGCCCGTGCAGTGTTTGATCTTCTAGGCAGGCGGCGCGAGCCCAAACCGGGTGTGAGCACTTCCGAAGGATTCGTCGAACGACGCCAGAGCAGGACCGAGAGTTTCCCGCTGCAGTTGTACGACGGTAGTTGGGTGCTTGCAGATCGCCGAAAAAGTACATCGGCCTCCATGGCACCAGACGACGAACAATTGCTCACCGGGGAGTAGTGGCGCGACAGGACGTTCCGGCCCCCGCCGAAATGGCTCGCCGCGCCGACAGGGCTCAAAGCCCGGGGCGTTGGAGAGCAAGCCATGGACCGTCTATCCCTTGCCGTAGAACCGGCGCAACCGGAATGTGTACCGACTCGCTTCACCAGTGAACAATTGGCCCAGGCCCGAGCCCTGGCCACCAGTTCCGGCGAGCGGATGCTGGACGCCCTCGCAGCGTTGAGTGAACTGGCTCCCATGCCCTTCATCCGGTGCCTGGGCGTCACTTTGCATTATCCGGTGCTCGACACCGACAGCCTGTTCAGTTCCACCCCGGTGTTCGACCGGGTGACCCTGGCCCAGTGCCTCAAGCGTGAATTCATCCTGCTGCGTCACGACGAGTCGGTCATCGGTGTGTTCGCCGACCCCTTCGACAGTGCGCGCCTGGCCTGGATCGATGAATGCCTGCACGGCGCGCCGCTGTACCTGGTGCATGCCGATGACCTGAAGGCCTACCTGGCGCGCCACGAAGAAAGCTTCCATGCGGTGGAGTCGCTCAACGCCCAGAGCGACGCCGGCGCCGAGATCGATAACCTGCAAAGCCTGTCCCTGACCAGCATCAGCGAAGATTCCAGCGTGGTGGTCAAACTGGTCAACTCGACCCTGTACGACGCGCTGAAAATGCACGCCAGCGACATCCACCTCGGTACCACCGGCAGCGGTCTGGTAATCAAGTACCGGATCGACGGCGTGCTCAACAACATCAGCAAGATCCAGGGCAGCGAGTTCGCCGAGCAGGTGATTTCCCGGGTCAAGGTCATGGCCGAACTGGACATCGGCGAAAAACGCGTGCCTCAGGATGGTCGCTTCAAGATCGGCATCAGTGGCCGGCAGATCGACTTCCGGGTGTCGATCATGCCGAGCATTTTCGGCGAAGACGCAGTGCTGCGGGTGCTCGACAAACAGGACCTTGCCGACAAGGTCTGTGGCGTGCAATTGCAGGCCCTGGGCTTTGAAGAAGAAACCCTGCGCCAGCTGCGCCGGCTGGCCGCCGAACCCTATGGCATGGTGCTGGTGACCGGGCCTACCGGTAGCGGCAAGACCACCACCCTGTACGCGATGATCACCGAGATCAACCACGGCGTGGACAAGATCATCACCATCGAAGACCCAGTGGAGTATCAACTGCCGGGCGTGCTGCAAATCCCCGTCAACGAGAAGAAAGGCCTGACGTTCGCCCGGGGCCTGCGCTCGATCCTGCGCCATGACCCGGACAAGATCATGGTCGGTGAAATCCGCGACCCGGACACCGCACAGATCGCTGTGCAATCGGCGCTCACCGGTCACCTGGTGTTCACCACCATTCACGCCAACAACGTGTTCGACGTGATCGGCCGTTTCACCCAGATGGAAATCGACCCCTACAGCCTCGTCTCGGCACTCAACGCCGTGCTGGCCCAGCGGTTGATCCGCCTGGTCTGCACCAGTTGCAGCAGCCCTTACAGCCCGACAGAAGAAGAGCTGGAGGTCTCGGGGCTTGATCCGCAAAAGGTCGCTCACTACCAGTTCGTCCACGGCAAGGGCTGCGGGCATTGCCGGGGCACCGGTTATCGCGGGCGTAGCGCGATTGCCGAGCTGCTGCACCTGGACGACGAACTGCGGCAAATGATCGTCGAGCGCCAACCCATTTCGAAAATCAAGGCGCATGCCTGCAAACGTGGCTTGCGCCTGTTGCGCGAGTCGGCGCTGGAGATGGTGGAACAAGGCCGGACCACTCTCGAGGAGATCAATCGTGTCACTTTTGTCTCGTGAGCAATTCGTTGCCGTGCTCGGCGCCAGCGGTGTTGGCCTGGGGCAACGGCAAGGCAGTGCTACCCGTTGGCTGGGCAGCGTCGGCTACATCGACGAAGGCTTCCAGGCCTGGACGGTGGCTCTCGACACTCTCGACCATTTGCTGGCCGATCACACCGTTGCCAGGGCGGAACTGACCGTGGTGATCTCCGGGCACTTCAGCCGCTATTGCCTGGTGCCCTGGAGCGAGCAGATCAGCAGCCCAGCCGAATTGCTCGGCTTCGCCCAACTGTGTTTCGAAGACCTCTACGGTGCCCCGACGCAACCCTGGAGCCTGGTGCTCTCGCCTGAGCCCGCCGGTTACGACCGCATCGCCACCGCGCTGCCCCAGGACTTGCTCGAACGCCTGCGCACCCTGGTCAGCGCGCGCGGATTGCGCCTGCGTTCGGTGCAGCCGTACCTGATGGCGGCGTTCAACCATTTCGATCATAGCTTTGATGCCGGGGACTTCCTGTTCGTGGTCGCCGAACCGGTACGCAGCGTGTTGCTGCTGGCCCGGGAAGGGCGCTGGACCTCGGTGCGTTCGGTGGGCAGCAGCGACAGCGATGCCGCGCTGACTGCGCTGATCGGCCGTGAAAACCAGTTGCAGGCTTCCTCGAGCGAACGACCGTTGAATGTCTACCTGCATGCACCGGCGCGCATCGATTCGCCTCCCGACGTGCCCGGTGTGCATCTGCGCAACCTCGAAGAAGACCGGACAGCCGTACGCGATTGCCTGTACGTCATGTCTCGGGCGGTGGCCTGACATGCGCCCCCTGATGCTCGACTTTCAGCCGCGGCGCCGTGCGGGTCCCCTGGGCTGGAGCCTGCTGGCCGGTGGCGTGGTGCTGACCCTGACTTGCGCTCTGGTGCAACAGCATCTGAGCAACGAGGCCGAACAACAGCAAGGCCACCTGCAAACCACACAGCGGGTGCTCACCGGCGATACCGGCAGCAAGCTCAGCCTGACTCCGGCGCAAATCCGCGAGCAGGCGCAGAACCTGGCCGAAATGCGCAAGGTCTCCCAGCAGTTGCGCCGTCCCTGGGAACGTTTGTTCGCCACCCTCGAAGCCATGCCGCGGGACAACATTGCCCTGCTGACCCTGACCCCGGACGCCCGCAAAGGCCAGGTGCGGATCAGCGCCGAGGCGCTGGACCTGGACGCCATGCTCGATTTCCACCGCCGCCTCGAAGCCAGCGACGAGCTGTCCGACGTGTCGCTGCTGAGCCACGAAATTGTCGCCGACGTGCCGGAACACCCGGTGCAATTCAACCTGTCGGCTACCTGGGAGATCGGCGATGCAAATCCATAAATTGATCGTCCACGAATACCTGCAAGGCCTGGGCGTTCCAGGGCTGGCAGGGTTGGCCATGCTGGTGCTGGCGCTGAGCTATGGCCTGGTCGGGTTGCTGCCGGACTGGGAGTCGCTGCAAAGCCTCAGCCAGCAGACTCGCGAGGCTACCGAGTATCTGGCCAAGGTCGAAGACGGCACCGTAGCTGCGCCGGTGGTGCCGCAGCGCCAGCTCGACGATTTCCGCAGCAAGTTGCCGTCCCAGCCTCAGGCCACCGTGGCCATCGACAAGATCTACGCCCTGGCCGCCCAGGAACACATCACCTTGTCCCGGGGTGAATACTCCCTGGGCGTGGACCCCAAGACGCACCTGGCCCGTTATCAGATTCTGCTGCCGGTACGCGGCAGCTATCCGCAACTGCGGCGTTTCCTGCACGCCTTGCTCGGCCAACTGCCGGCGGTGGTGCTGGAGGATGTGGAGTTTCAGCGCAAGAAGATCGCCGATACCGACCTGACCGGGCGGATCCGCATGACCCTTTACCTGTCGAGGTCATGATGAATACCAGGCGAATGGTGGGGTGGGTGGCGTTCTTCGCTGCAGCGGCAGCGCTCGCCTGGTTCCCCGAATACTTCAAACAGGCTGACGACAGCGACCCTGTGGTGGCCGCCGTGACCACGCCAGCCAAGGTCAAGGCCCCGGGCACATCGGCGGCAGCATCGAGCGCCGCGGCGGTAGCGCCGATCAAGGACCTGAGCCCGGCAGGCGACCTGTTCGCCGCCCGCAGCTGGAAAGCGGCGCCGGCCCCCGGCACCGTCACTGAACAATCGGTTGTCGCGACTCCGGTGGTGCAAGTCCCCACTGCACCGCCATTGCCCTTCCAGTTTGTCGGCAGGCTGGATGACCGTTCCGATTTGCAGGTGTTTTTGCAGAGCGGCGAAAAAATCTACGTCGTGCGCAAAGGGGATGTCATCGACGAAACCTGGCGGATCGAGCGGATTTCCAAAGAGGAACTGAGCCTGGTCTACCTGCCTCTGCATTTATCGCAGACCTTGTCTGTGGGGAGTACGGAATGAACAAATCCCGTTTGCTGATGAGCCTGTGTCTCTGTGCAGGGCTGGCCGCGTGCAGTTCGGCGCAGATTGCCAAGGATGAAGCTTCCGCCCTGATGGAATCCGGCCAATACGAAGCCGGTCTGGCTCGCATCGAACAGGGATTGCGTGAAAACCCTCGCGATACCGATCTGCACATGGCCCTCAACAACGGTCGGGCCCGCGCCGTGACGGCGCTGCTCACCCAGGCCGACATGGACCGGGCCCAGCGCAATTTCGCCGGGGCCCGCATGACTTACAGCCGGGTCTTGAACATCGAACCGAACAACCGTCGTGCCCAGGATTCCCTGCGCCAGCTGGACTACCTGCGCAGCATGGACGAGAAACTCGAACTGGCCCGTGGCGACCTGCGTCGCGGTGACATCTACGGTGCCGACCGCCAGGTCAAACAGATTCTCGAACTGGACCCGAAGAACGACGGCGCCCTGGAACTGCAAGACAGCATCCGCCTGGTGCAGAGCCGCAACGTAGTGCAGTACCCGCAGCTGCGTACGCGCCTGGACCGGCCGGTGACCCTGGAATTTCGCGATGCCAACCTGAAAACCATTTTCGAAGTGCTGTCCCAGGTCGCCGGCCTGAACTTCATCTTCGACAAGGACCTGCGCCCGGACATGAAAGCCACGATCTTCGTGCGTGACGTGCGTATCGAAGACGCCGTGGAACTGCTGCTGCAACAGAACCAGCTGCATCAGAAAGTGGTGAACGAAAACACCTTGCTGATCTACCCGGACTCGCCGCAGAAGATCAAGGATTACCAGGAGCTGGTGATGCGCACCTTCTACCTGACCAGCATCGATGCCAACACGGCGCTGAACATGATCAAGACCATGCTCAAGACCCGCGACGTGTTCGTCGATGAGCGCCTCAACACCTTGACCATGCGCGATACCGGTGATGCGGTACGCATGGCGGAAAAACTCCTGCAATCCCAGGACCAGTCCAACCCGGAAGTGGTGCTGGAAGTGGAAGTGATGGAAGTCGCCCGCCAACGCATTCTCGACCTTGGCCTGCAATGGCCCAATACCTTCGGTGTGGTCAACAGCGACGGGTCGGCGGTGACCATTCTCGATCAGCTCAAGGGCATCGACTCCAGCCGCATCACTATCTCGCCATCGCCGCAGGCCAAGATCAATGCCCAGGACAAGGACATCAACACCCTCGCCAGCCCGGTAATTCGGGTGAGTAACCGCGAACAGGCGCGCATCCACATCGGCCAGCGCGTGCCGATCATCAGTGCCACCTCGGTGCCTTCGACCCAGGGCCCGGTGATCACCGAAAGCGTGACCTACCTCGACGTCGGTCTCAAGCTCGAAGTGCAACCCATCGTGCACCTGAACAACGAAGTGGCGATCAAGATCGCGCTGGAAGTCAGTAACGCCACGCCGCTGACGCCGACCGCTCAGGGCACCATTCCGGTCCAGGTCGATACCCGCAACGCCCAGACCACCCTGCGTCTGCATGACGGCGAAACCCAGATCCTCGCAGGGCTCGTGCGCAACGACCACGGCGCCACCGGCAACAAGATTCCCGGCCTTGGCGACATTCCCGGCCTGGGTCGCCTGTTCGGCAGCAACAAGGACGACGTCAGCAAATCCGAACTGGTGCTGTCGATCACCCCGCGGATCGTGCGCAACCTGCCGTACCAGAGCCCGTCTGACATGGAGTTCCCGACCGGTACCGAAACCAGCATGCACATCCAGGCACCGGACCGTTCGATGAGTACGACGGTTCAGACCGGCCCCATGAGCGCACCGATCGCCACCACCGTTACCGTTGGGAAGCCTTGATCATGAACGCCTCGCAACGCGGTTTCAGCCTGGTCGAAGTCGTGGTGACGCTCGCTCTGGTCGGCCTGCTGGCCGGCATGGCCGCACCGCTGACCGAGACGGTGGTGCGCCGGGGCAAAGAGCAGGAACTGCGGACTGCGCTGTACGAGATCCGCGATGGCATCGACGCCTACAAACGCGCCTTCGACGCCGGCTACATCGAGAAGACGCTCGACAGCAACGGCTACCCGCCGAACCTGAAAGTGCTGGTCGATGGTGTGCGTGACGTGCGCAGCGCCAAGGGTGCCAAGTTCTACTTCCTGCGGCGCATCCCCCGTGACCCGCTGGCAACCGTCAAGCGTGACGACGGGGGCGGCTGGGGCCTGCGTTCCTATGACAGTTCGGCTGAAGACCCGCGGGAGGGCCAGGACGTCTTTGACGTTTACTCCAAGGTCCGGGGCAAGGGTCTCAATGGTATTGCCTACCGAGAGTGGTGAGCCTATGCGTCGGCAAAAGGGTTTTACCCTGATTGAACTGATGGTGGTTTTGGCAATCATCGCGACCCTGATGACGATCGCCTTGCCACGCTACTTCACCAGCCTGGAGGCCTCGAAAGAGACCACCCTGCACCAGAGTCTGTCGTCCATGCGCGAGGCGCTGGATCACTACTACGGGGACACCGGGCGTTATCCCGATTCCATCGAACAGCTGGTCGAACTGCGGTACCTGCGTAACCAGCCGCTGGACCCGATTTCCGAGCGCAAGGACACCTGGGTCATGGTCGCGCCACCGGATGGCGTGGCGGGCGGGGTGGCCGATATCAAGAGTGGAGCCAGCGGGAGGGCGCGTGATGGCAGCCTGTATTCCGAGTGGTAAGCCATCGGGCCAGGATGGTTTCACCTATCTGGGTGTGCTGTTTCTGATTGTCGTGATAGGCATGGGCCTGGCCAGTGCCGGCGAGTTGTGGGCCACCGCTTCGCGCCGGGATCGCGAAAACCAGTTGCTCTGGGTCGGTACGCAGTATGCCCAGGCACTGCGCAGCTATTACCGCAGTTCGCCTGGTGTCGCCCTGTACCCGAAAGAACTCGCGGACCTGTTGCAGGACGAGCGTTTCCCGTCGGCCAGGCACCATATCCGGCAGTTGTACCCGGAGCCGATGACCGGTGGCGAATGGGAGCTGATACGCGGTATCGACGGACGGATCAGCGGTGTGTACTGCCCGTCCACCGAGAAGCCGCTCAAGCAGGTGAACTTTCCCAGCGAGTGGTCGGACTTCAACGGCATGGCCAGCTACAAGGACTGGCAGTTCGTGGCCGAGAAAGCCTCCCTCGAAGATACCGGCGGGCCGCCGAAAGCACAGTCCACCGAGCCTCAGGCGTTTCAGCCTTGAACCGCAGGAGCGGGTTTGACAGCCAACACATTTCCGTAAGATGTACTTGGTCTAATTGTGGGAGCGGGCTTGCTCGCGAAGGCGGCCTGCCAGCCGACACATTTCTTTCAGATGTGCCCAGCCCAACTGTAGGAGCGAGCCTGCTCGCGATGGCGGCCTGACAGCCGACCTGTCTTTTGTTGATTGAGTACATATCCGTTGCTGCGGTAACGGCCGCTTATGGTTCCGCTCTTACAGCGGGTCACTTTTGGCAAACGCCCCAAAAGTAACCAAAAGGTCTCGCCCCTTACGTACGGCCCCTCGCTGAGGCTCGGGGTTCCTTCGCTCCGGTATTCATCCGGGGGCATTGCCCTCCGGTCGGCTTCGCTTCGACCTACATGCAATGAGTTCGACTGCGTCGAACGGCGCTGCGCGCCCATCCCCGGA
>NZ_JBFUID010000083.1:0-22816 GCF_056402055.1 Pseudomonas sp. P4_C4
CGTTTGAGATTTGAGAGGGGCTGCTCCTAGTACGAGAGGACCGGAGTGGACGAACCTCTGGTGTTCCGGTTGTCACGCCAGTGGCATTGCCGGGTAGCTATGTTCGGAAAAGATAACCGCTGAAAGCATCTAAGCGGGAAACTTGCCTCAAGATGAGATCTCACTGGGACCTTGAGTCCCCTGAAGGGCCGTCGAAGACTACGACGTTGATAGGTTGGGTGTGTAAGCGCTGTGAGGCGTTGAGCTAACCAATACTAATTGCCCGTGAGGCTTGACCATATAACACCCAAGCAATTTGCATGCTTCGAGCTGAAAAGCGAAAAGGCACCAGATTGCGGTGTGTGAAGACGCAATGAACCGAAAGTTCGCACCACACACAAATCTATCACTTACCCAATTTGCTGAAGCGAGACCGTCTGGTCACGACTCGGTACCCGAATTTCTTGACGACCATAGAGCATTGGAACCACCTGATCCCATCCCGAACTCAGCAGTGAAACGATGCATCGCCGATGGTAGTGTGGGGTTTCCCCATGTGAGAGTAGGTCATCGTCAAGATTAAATTCCGAAACCCCTATCTGCGCATGCAGGTAGGGGTTTTGTTTTTGTCCGCGGGAAAGCCGCGGCTGCTGGATTTCTACGGTAAGCAAACAGCGTACCCATCTTTTCATCGTATGCGTCCGGCCATCACGCCTTGCGTAACTAAACCGGTTGCCACTTATGCGGCAGCAACTCATCGATTTCACTCGCCCGCTGCGTCGGCAGGCGCGTGAGAACATCCTTCAGATATGCGTACGGATCATGGCCATTCAGCCGTGCAAACTGGATCAAGCTCATCAGCGCCGCCGCTCGCTGGCCGCTGCGTGTGCCTTTGAATTGCCTGTAAATCTCGAAGTACATTCAGTTCGCTCCCTGCGATAGATCGTGCGACAACCTGTGTGACGCATCGATGCAAGCCTGGCGGAGCGGGTTTTTTGGCTATCGGACACTTGTTTCCAATCGTTGGCGGATGTTCTGAGGCGGCGGGTTAGAGCGGGTGGATCAGCCTCTGAATTGTCCAAAACGACACTGTTTCACCCTTGCAACACCTTCGGAGCTACTGCTTAATACGCAATCGCTCATAACGTCCAAAATCTTTCGGCGACCGAAAACCACTATAAAAAGAGCACTCCATTGACTGAGCACGGAACGCAACTGGCCTCCCAGGTGACGTTATCGCTGGTTGTCCCCGTTTTTAACGAGGACGACAGTCTCGACACGTTTCTCCTGCGCATTGAGGAAGTCTTCCGGCAGCAGGAATTGATAAAGCTTGAATTGGTATTCATCAATGACGGCAGCACTGACGCCACGCTTGCACGTCTGCTTGAGCGCCAGCAGCATGATTCGCGTCTGCGCATCGTTGACCTGAGTCGCAACTTCGGCAAAGAAGCGGCATTGTCCGCCGGTTTACAGATCGCCGCCGGACAGATCGTTGTGCCGATCGACGCCGATCTGCAGGATCCGCCAGAAATCATTTTGCAGATGATCGAGCGTTGGCGAGAGGGCTATGAAGTGGTGCTCGGTCACCGGATCAGCCGGCGTAGCGATACGTGGACCAAACAGACTTCCGCCCACTGGTTCTATCGCCTGCACAACAAGATTGCTGAGCAGCCGCTGCCGGAAAACGTTGGGGATTTTCGCCTGATGGATCGCTGTGTGGTCGACGCCTTGCTGACCTTGCCCGAATCCCGGCGCTTCATGAAAGGCCTGTTTGCCTGGTTCGGGTTTCGCACCACCCACGTTGATTACAAGCGTCCCGAGCGGGTGGCGGGGCAGAGTAAATTCAATGGTTGGCGGCTGTGGAACTTTGCGCTGGAAGGTATCACCAGCTTCAGCACTGAGCCTTTGCGAGTCTGGACGTACATAGGGGCGCTGGTGTCGCTCGTCTCTTTCGCTTTTGCCATATTTATCGTGGTGCGCACGTTGATCCATGGTGTCGACATGCCCGGTTACGCCTCGCTGATGGTCGCCGTAACGTTCCTTGGTGGCCTGCAACTGATTGGCATCGGCGTACTCGGTGAGTACTTGGGCCGCACTTACATCGAATCCAAACGCCGGCCGGTTTTTCTTGTGCGCCGTGTCTACGACCCCAAGGCCTAAAGCATGGATCTCAAGGAAATCGACATCCTCGGCGATAACATCGACGAGCATTGGTATTACTGCTCGAAAGCAGCAGCGACCCGCCGCCTGCTGGGTGACGCGCCAATCAAGCGGATTCTCGACGTGGGCGCTGGTTCCGGTTTTTTTACCCACCATCTGTTGACTCATACCGAGGCGCGCGAGGCCTGGTGTGTCGATATCAGCTACCTCGCCGATTCCAGCGCGACCACCGCTGGCAAGCCGGTGCACTACCGTCGCAGCGTCGAGACCGTCAACGCCGATCTGGTGCTGTTGATGGACGTGCTGGAGCATGTCGATGACGACCTCGGTTTGCTCAAGACTTACGTCGATACAGTGCCGTCAGGCAGCCGGTTCCTGATGACAGTGCCTGCCTTCCAGTTCCTCTGGAGCGGCCACGACGACTTTCTCGAACACAAGCGCCGCTACACCCTGGCCCAATTTGAAACTCTGGCCCGGAACGCGGGTTTGACGGTACAACGCGGTGCCTACTATTTCGGTGCGGTGTTCCCGATCGCCGCTGCGATACGTTTGTTGCCCCTCGGACGGCAGGGTTCAGCGCCTCGTTCGCAGCTCAAGCGCCATCATCCGCTGGTGAACACTGTGCTCAAGACTCTCTGTAGGCTTGAATTGCCATTGATGGGCATGAACCGCCTGGCCGGCTTGAGTGTATTCGTGCTGGCGCGAAAGCCCTGACATCAGCCGAAAAAACAGCGTTGATCCAGCGCGGTTTGCGTTTTGCTGTAACCGGATTGTTCGTTACTGCCCTGCATGCGCTGGTTGCGGTGCTGTTCATCAATTTCGTCGTCGCACTTCCGCCTCTGGCTAACGGTGTGGCATTTGCCGTGGCGACGGTGGTGTCCTACGTCATCAATACTATCTGGAGTTTTTCTGCCCGATTGCATGGCAGAACTCTGCTGCGTTTCCTGCTGGCATCGGCGGGCGGTTTTTTGTTGGCGATGTTTGTCGCCTGGGCCGCGCAGATGGCGGGGTTGCATTATCTGCTGGGGATTGGTGCGGTGGCGCTAACGGTTCCGGCATTCACTTTTGTCTTGCACAATTTCTGGACGTACCGATGAAGCTTTCTACAACGCGCCGGGTGACTGCGCTGCTGCCCGTCCTTTTGGGAATCCTTGCATTTTTCATCGTGGTCGGCCCGCGGGCATTGAACCCGATGAATATTGCCTGGTTGGAGGGGGGGGCGATCCAGCCACCCATTACCTGGGCTGGGCTTTTTTCAGGCATTCACCCTGGACATTTCCGTTGGGGCTTAATCCGTCGTATGGGTTGGAATTGAGCAACGCGGTAATTTTCTCTGATTCCAATCCTCTGTTCGCTTTGATCTTCAAGCCGTTTTCGGCTCTGCTTCCTGAACCATTCCAGTATTTCGGGTTTTGGTTTCTGACGTGTTTCATCCTGCAGAGCTGGTTTGGCTGGAAGCTGACGGGGTTGGTCAGTCGCAATGTGGTGTTGCAATTGCTCGGTGCCGGGTTGTTTTTGTTCGTCCCGACGATGATTATCCGGATGGGAGTGCATTTATCCCTGGCCGGACATTTTCTCGCATTGGCAGCGCTTTATCTGGCCCTGCGCCCATTTACGCAAAAACGCTGTCTGGCATGGGGGGCGCTGCTTGGTGCGACAGCACTGGTGCACGCTTATTTGCTGGCGATGGTTGCATTGATCTGGACGCGGACCTTGCAGCCAAAGCCCTCCAGCGCCGCCTGAAGCCGGGCAAAGCGCTGACCGAGTTGATCGGTCTGTTCCTGCTGGTCAGTCTGTGTTGCTGGCAAGCGGGTTACTTCAGTGTTGGCGATAGTGGTCTTTCGTTAATGGGATATGGCTTGTTTCGGGCGAATGTCCTGACCTTCTTCGATCCGGGTACCTGGTCCTACACCCTGCGGGACATGCCAAGTGTGTTGGGCGACAGTGATGGGTTTGCCTTCCTGGGGGTGGGGTGTCATTTTCCTGCTCATCTGCGCTTTAGTGCTATTGCTGCAAGGGACGGGGGATCTTGGCGCCAAGGTTCGCCGTATCCAATAACGTAGGTGTAGGGTCATTCGAATTCCGGATTCCCCTGCCGGACGCCGTTGTAGCCGTCGCAACGATCTTCCGTGGCTCAGGGCGGATGATCTGGCCGGTGATGTACATGGTTATTTTTGTCACTCTTTATGTGGTTCGCGGGCATACCCCGCGCACGGCGGTGTTGCTGTTGAGCATTGCTTTGGTGATTCAGGTGGCGGATACGCGATCGGGATGGACAGTCTCGCGCGGTTTATTCATGACTTCACCGGCGTCCGAGTGGAAGACGCCACTGGCAGATCCTTTCTGGCAACAAGCAGCAAAGCATTATCAGTACGTGCGATGGATTCGCCCGCAGAACTTATCGGAACAGTGGATGACATTGGCCGACTATGCGCATACCCATCATCTACCCACAAATGCCGTCTATCTTGGGTGAGTCAGTTCGCTGGCCGTCGAGGCGGCGCAGGCTCAGTCGGTTCGGATGCTGGATTCGGGAAGTTACGCGCAAGATACCCTGTACGTGCTGGATAACCGCTCCTTGCTCCAGGCTGCCCAGACATTGAAGAGTGATATCGATGTGCTCGCCAGAATTGACGGTTTGAATGTGTTGGCACCGGGATGGAAGCGCTGTAACGATTGTCCGCCCGTATTGGCGCCGGATGCATTGAAGCTGATTCCGGAACTCAAGCAAGGCGAGAGAGTGGTGTTCAGTAAAGAGAGTCCGGCGGTGGATTATTTGGCCAAGGGATGGTCGCTTAACGAACCGTGGGGAACCTGGTCCGAAGGCGCCGAGTCGCAAATCGTTTTGCGGCCAACATCAAGGGTGAATTCATTGTTGCTGGAAACCAGCGCGTTGCTCGCACCTACGCACACAGAGCAGTCGCTGGAGATTGTCGTCAATGATGTGAGTGTACTGTCCACCCGGTTGGTCAAGCCTGAAGCAAACCGAATCAACATCGGATTACCCGCAGCCGTGCAACAGCTCATCGAACGTCAAGGCGTACTGCGTATTTTTTTCAAATACTCCAATGCCATCAGTCCGGGAGAGCTTGGCATGAGTAACGACCCGCGCAAACTGGCATTCGGATTACAGGCGCTGACTTTGAATTGAACAAACGTAACGTCTGCACCGGCATTGTCTATCGTTCAGGCACGTAGACGTTATCCCCGAGCCTTTCTACACTGCCTTCCAGTCTGGGGATCGGGGGGCAGTGGATGAATCGCAACGAACTACGCAAGGCGGATATCAACCTGATGGTGGTATTCGAAACACTGATGCTCGAGCGTAATGTCACTCGGGTGGCGGAGAAGCTGTTTCTCGGTCAGCCGACCATCAGTTCGGCGCTCAACCGCTTGCGTGCAATGTTCAATGATCCGCTGTTCATACGCGTCGGCCATCGCATGGAACCGACAGCGCGGGCAGAGGAGATCATCAAGCATCTGTCGCCGGCGCTGGACTCCTTGTCCGTGGCCTTGAGCCTGACCCATGATTTCGATCCGGCCAGCAGTACGATGACGTTCCGCATCGGTCTGTCCGACGATGTCGAGTTTGGCCTGTTGCCGCCATTGCTGCGAGTCTTGCGCCAGGAAGCGCCCAACGTGGTGTTTGTGGTGCAGCATGTCGATTACTGGCGGATTCCCGACTTGCTGGCGTCTGGTGATATCACGGTGGGTATCAGCCAGACCCGTGGCTTGCCGGCCAATGCCAAGCGCAAGTTGCTGCGGCACATCCATCCCAGCATATTGCGCGCCGATGCCTCCGACACACCGCTGACCCTCGATGAATATTGCGCGCGACCACACGTGCTGGTGTCCCATACCGCCAACGTCAGTGGCTATGCCGACGAGTGGCTGGCAGATATCGGTCGCACGCGCCAGGTAGTGCTCTCGGTACCGCAATACAGTGCGTTGCCAGCCTTGCTCGCCGGGACGGACCTGATTGCCAGTCTGCCGGATTACACCGCCGAGGCGATGGCTGCATCGGGAATGCTGTTCAAGGAGCCCTTTCCGATCAAGACGCCGACTCTGGACCTGTCCATGGTCTGGCTCAGTCATGTCGATACCGACCCTGCCGAGCGCTGGTTACGCTCGCGCCTGGAAGCGTTCATGAGTGAACGTGCCGTTTTGCCACTGCCCGAATGAACAGGGCGACGCTGTGTTATATGTATGACCTGCCCAACTACTTACAGGATCTGACTCATGCCTCACCTGCACATGGAATACACCGCCAACCTGACTGATCTGAATGCCGATGTGGCATTGATGCGGTTGAACAATACGCTGGTGGGTTCCGGTCAGTTTGCCGAATTCGACATCAAGAGCCGCGCGGTCAAGGTCGATACGTTCAGGGTCGGTACGGTACTGGCCGAGCGGGCGTTCGTGCATGTGAAACTGGCGCTGTTGAGTGGTCGTTCCGCAGAGATCAAGAAGCAACTGTCTGAAAGCCTGCTGGCGGTGGTGCAGGAGCTTTGTGAGTGGCCGACTGGCGTTGAAGTCCAGCTGTGCGTGGAGATTCTTGACATCGATCGCGATTCCTACAGCAAGACCGCCATCAGCAACTGAGTATCAGGCCGTTGCCTGCTCGACGCCGGCCTGGATCACCTGCGCTCGTAGCCAGGTGTTGGCGCTGTCCTGATCCGCGTCCTGGCTCCACTGCATATCGAGGGTGAAACCCGGCAAGCCTTCGGGCGCTTCACAGTGATTGAAAGTGTCTGCACCGGCCAGCAGTCGCTGGATGCGCCGGGGCAGGGTCAGGGCATAGTCGGTGCCGGTAATCAGTTTCAGCGCTGCACTGTAGCTGTTGGCGCGTGCGACGATCTGGCGCTGTTGTCCTTGCTGCGCAAGCCAGCCGTCGACCATGTTGGTGGCGGACGTCCAGGGTGTCGGGAACACGTGTCGACGTTCGACATAGGTTTGCAGACTCAAGCGCGGTTCCGCCGGCGTGGCGCGTTTGTCGAAAACACACACCAGATCGTCTTCGAGCAGCGTCCGGGATTTGAAGTCGACGTGACTGCGATGAAAGTGCGGGCCGAAGCACATCACCAGGTCGAGGCTGCCTTCGCGCAACGCTTCGGCAGGGATATCGGCTTCGAGTTTGAACACATTGACCATCACTGGAAGATCGGCGAGGTCGAAGCGTTTCAGCAGGCGCGGCAGGATCAACTGTTCGAAATATTCCGGTGCGCAGATGTTGAAGGTCACGGGTTTCAGCCCGGGGTCGAACGTGGGTGGGCCGGCGTGACACAGGTTGATGCTTTCCAGGACTTTCAGCACATGAGGGTACATCGTACCGGCCTTGCAGGTGGGCTGCATGCCACCGGTGCGGGTATTGATGAACAATTCGTCCCCGAAACAGGTGCGCAGTTTTTTCAGGCAGTAACTCACCGTGGACTGGCTGACGCAAAGCGTCTCGGATACGCCGGTGACGCTGTTTTGCTCGTACACGGCGACGAACACCATGAGGTCCTGCATGTCGAGTTTTCTAAGCGAATTACTGTTCAGCATCCATTGCGTCTCGCTGCGTCCCTTGCACTGACCGTGCGCAAGGATGAGCGAAAGATCCTAGCGGAATGAGCGAGCAGGGAGAATGCCTTGCAGGACGTTTCGCCCAGGCCCGTGTCAGCCCTGGACCATCGCCGACACGGAGCGGCGGCTGGACATCAACAGCGCGAACATGCCGAGGCCCACCAGCACCGCGCCGGCCATTTCCAGCGGCAGCGGCGTCTGGCGCCCCCACAGCCAGTGAAACAGGGTGATGAACAGCGTACTCAGGTAGATGTAGGAAATCACCGAGGACGGCGCGATCACGCCGATGGCCCGATGCAGCAGCCAAAACGTCGCCAGGGTGGCGAATACCGCCAGGTACATCAGCCAATAGAAATCGCTGAGCGTCAGCAATGATGCCGAGCGCCAACCGCCACTGAATCCACAGAACACCAGCAGAAACAGCGCACCAAACAGCATGTTCCAGAACGTCATGGGCACCGGCCCACGCCCCTTGAGGCTGTTGGCTTTCAGGCGCTGGCTGAGAGGGGCGTAGAGTGCCATCGCCAGGCAACCGATGCCGTACACCGTCAACGCATACGGCGATGGCAATTCGTCGGGGCCGGTGCCTTTCATGATCAACAAAACCGCCCCGGCAGCGGCGAGCAGCATCGGCACAATCCGTTGTTTCAGGCGGCTGTCAGGTGTCAGCACGGCTTCGAAACCCAGGGTCATCAGCGGCACCAGCGTGAACATCGTCCCGGTGTTGACGGCCGAGGTGTAGCGCAATGCTTCGAACAGCGAGCCGAAGTACAGCGCCAGCAGCAGGCCGAGCACCGCGTGACCGAGCAGCCCACGAGCGGTCATGATCGCATCGCCTTTTAACAGCAACAGCGGCAGAAACACCAAGGCACAAAACAGCAGACGCAAACCGGTCAGCAGGATCGGGTCGATGGCCTGGCTGACTTGCGCCGCCGCGGAAAACGACGCGGCGATCAACAAGGCCCAAAGCAGCATGCTGGCGTGAGCGGCGGCGAAACCGATGGTTTTCATGGCAGGCTCCGGATCAATGGATGTGGCGGGTGTAGTGCCTTGGGTTGAAGCGAAAAACCATCAACATCATCAGTGCCATGACTGCTGTCAGCGACCACCAGGCCCATTCAAAGCTGCCGAGCCGGTCGCGGATTATCCCCGCCAGCAGCGGCGACAGGCCGGCGATCAAGTAGCCAATGCCTTGAACGAAGGCGGTCAGGCCACCAGCGCGCAAGGGATTGTCCAGGTGATCCAGCGATACGATCAGGCTCATCGGGAACAGGCCGCCAATGCCCAGCCCCAGCAGGCATGGCCACATCAGGCTCAAATGTTGTGGGCTCAGAATCAATCCGCAGAAACCGGCGATGATCAGTACAAGCAATACCATCAGCACGACACGGCGGTCGCGGCTGCGATTGGCGATGACGGGCGTCAGCAGGCCCGACAGCACTTCCATGGCGGTCAGAAATCCGAGCAGCAATCCGGCGTGCTGCTCGCTCCAGCCCTTTTCCACGTAGTACGGCGCCAGCCAGGCCAGGACACAGGTGTAGGACGCAGTGCCCAGGCCAAAGAAGATCGCGAGTAACCACGCGCGGGAATTGGCGAAGAACGAACCATTACTGGAGGCCTTTGAATCCCGTATCGGCATCTCCGCCCGTTGGGTACCCCAGAGCAGCAATGCCAGCACGGCGAGAATCGCCCAGATCGCCAGGCCCATACGCCAGCTGCCGGTACGTTCCATCACCAGTGGCGCAAAGGAAGCACCCATGGCGGCACCGCCCATGATCGACGTGACGTAGAGTCCCATACACAGGGCGACATTGTCGCTGAAGCGGGATTTGATCAGCGCTGGCATCAGCGCCTGGATCAGGGCTATCCCGATACCTGCCAGTACCGCGCTGAGAAGCAGCTCCGCAGCTGAATCAAGGAGCAACCGCGAAAGCGTGGCCACGCCGATGATCAGCAACGAGAACACCACCGTGCGCTGGTCGCCGAATCGCTGGCTGACGTGCAGGCCGACAAACATCGCCAGTCCCATGGCCGTCACTGGCAACATGGTCAGCAGTGAAGCCTGGCTGAAGCTCAGCGCAATGTCGTCGCGAATCGCCGAGAGCAGAGGCCCTACAGCGGCCATGGAAGGGCGCAGGTTCAGGGCAACCAGGACAATGCTGAACATGAACCAGAGGGCAGGGCGGGAAGTGGCTCGGGTGTTTTCCATGATCGGACCTTGAACAGTAGGGTTCCGATTAGGCGCGCGAGGCCTGGAGGCGGCAAATCAGAAATTCCGACGAAGTATTTAGAAATTAAATACAAGTCGCAGCCAAATGTTTAGTCAGGCCTTATCCAAGGTTCTTCAAATCCCGATTTAACGACTCAACCCATCGTGTGACGCTGCGGGTCATCTGTTTTCTGCGGTTCTCTCTATGGACGGTTGGCCAGTCGTAATCTATTTCAAGGCATCCATCGACGCTCGAGCGTCGAGCCTTCTTCGTCGATTCACGCCCGCCACCGCGCCAAACCTCTCTGCACTTCCTTCTGAACTGGCCTTCTGGGCGCTGTGGCATTGCCGCCATGCGCGCCCGCCGGATTCCTGCTTTTTCCGCTGATTGTTCCTACCTATTCCGGTTGATGCCGGGATTAACGTGCGGGTGCTTTTGCGTACCCGTCTGACACGGAAAAAGAGAATTCCCATGAGTTGTGCCACGACCTCGTTTGCCACCAGGCTTGAAGCCCAGACATTTCTGGAGCAGAACCCGGACATTGAAATGTTCGAACTGTTCATCCTCGACAACAACGGAGTACCGCGGGGCAAGCTGCTGCATCGTGACGAGTTGCTGGCGGTGTATGAAAGCGGACGGCCATTGCCGAGCACCATCCTCGGCCTGACCATCAATGGCGATGACGTGGAGAACTCCGGGCTGGTCTGGGATGTCGGTGATATCGACTGCTGGGCCTACCCGATCAGCGGCAGTCTCACGCGCATGCCGTGGCGTCTGATACCGACGGCGGCCGTGCAGGTCAGCATGCATCCGACGGAGGGAATGCCCGCCACTATTGCCGATCCTCGTCATTTACTGGCGAAAGTCGTCGAAGGTTTACAGGCTGACGGCTATTACCCGGTCATGGCAGCGGAACTGGAGTTCTACCTGCTGGATCAGCAACGCGACAGCAATGGCCGGCCACAACCGGCACGGGATGTCGATGGCGGGCGTCCGCGCGGCACTCAGGTCTATGGTTTGCGCGAGCTTGAGCAGATCGAACCGTTCCTGGCCGATCTCTATAACGCCTGCAAGCTCCAGGGGATTCCAGCGCGCACGGCCATTTCCGAATACGCGCCGGGGCAAGTGGAAATCACCCTCGAACATCGCACCGACGCGCTACAGGCGATGGATGAAGCGGTGCGCTACAAGCGTCTGGTCAAGGGGGTGGCGCACAAGCACGGCATGACAGCCTGTTTCATGGCCAAGCCTTTCGATGACCTGGCCGGCACCGGGATGCACATGCACGTGAGCCTGGCGGACAAGGATGGCAACAACCTTTTCGCCAGCGAAGCCCCGGATGGAACGCCACTGCTCAAGCAGGCCGTCGCAGGCATGCTCAGTACCTTGCTCGATTCGCTCTTGCTGTTCTGCCCCAACGCCAACTCCTACCGTCGATTCCAGGCCAACAGCTATGCGCCACTGGCGGCCACCTGGGGCGTGGACAATCGCACCGTGAGTTTGCGCGTACCGGGCGGGCCGGCATATTCCCGGCACATCGAGCATAGGATCTGTGGCGCAGATGCCAATCCTTATCTGGCGGCTGCGGCGATTCTGGCCGGTATTCATCGCGGTATCCGCGAACAACTCGACCCTGGTGCGCCGGTGGAAGGCAACGGCTACGCCCAGGCTGCGAGACTGTTGCCGACAGACTGGCTGACCACCTTGCGATCGCTGGAAGGTTCGAGTTGGGCCAAAGAAGCCTTCGGCGGGGAATTCCTCAGTGTCTACCTGGCGGTGAAACGCGCCGAATATCGCCAATTCATGGGGGAGGTCGGTGAGCAGGACTGGCGCTGGTATTTGCATCAGGCTTGAGTCGAAGCTGTACCGGAGCTGAACCATTCTCAAATAGTCTGGAAGTATCAGGCTGGTTTATAAGCCAACTGATTGTTGGCTTCTTTTTCACGAAAAATTGATGGTTGGCTATCTAAAATTAGAGCTGTCTCGGTAAATGAAATTTTCACATTTGCCGAAGACACTTTTTCAGGACCCGCCGAATCTCATGCTTAAGATTAAAGCCGTGCGCCCCGAATGGGTGACACTGATTGCCAGCGCATTTTTGTTAGTTGGCTTCAATTTTGTACTCTGGCAGCACCTGTTCGAAATCACCGCATCCGACGGCAAAGGCATCGTCATGCGCGTGGCCTTTGGGGTGATGATCTTCGCGGCCTTCAACATTGTGCTGACCCTGCTGGCATTCCGGCCGGTGCTCAAGCCGGTCCTGACCCTGCTGTTCATGATCAGTGCGGGCGTGGCGTATTTCATGAGCCAGTATGGTGTTCTGATCGACACCGGCATGTTGCGTAACTTCGCTGAGACCAATGCTACGGAAGTGCGCGACTTACTGTCGCCAAAGTTGTTTGTTTTTATTGTGCTGCTCGGCGTTTTACCGTCTTGGCTGTTGTGGAAGACACCGGTTAATTATCGTCGCTGGCACCGTGAACTACTCAGTAAAGTTTTGGTGACTTTTGCCTCGGCAGCGGTCATTGGTGGTGTTGCACTGGTTAACTATCAAGGCCTGTCCTCGCTGTTTCGCAATCACCACGAGTTGCGCCTGATGGTGGTGCCAAGCAACTACATTGGTGCCTCGGCTGGTTTCTTGCGCGAGAAAGTAGCGAGCGCACAACAGCCCTTTGTCAAAATCGGTGAAGATGCCCAACGCAATCCAGCCTGGCAAACTCACGGGCGCAAATCCCTGACGGTTCTTGTCGTGGGTGAAAGTGCCCGGGCGGAGAACTTCGGCATCCTTGGCTACAACCGTGACACCACGCCGAAACTGAGTAAGGAAGACGGCCTGATCGCCTTCACCGATGTGCATTCCTGCGGGACTGAAACCGCCGTATCGGTGCCTTGCATGTTCTCCAATATGGGGCGCAAGGACTACAACGCCAGCAAGGCAAAGAACGAAGAAGGCCTGCTTGACGTGCTCAAGCACGCGGGTATCGACGTGATCTGGCGTGACAATCAGTCAGGCTGCAAAGGTACGTGCGATCGCGTCACCATTCAGGACGTCAGCAATCTGAAAGATCCGGCGCTGTGCGCCAACAGTGAATGCCGCGATGAAATCCTGCTGCAGGGGCTGCAACATTTCATCGATACCCTGGACAAGGATACAGTATTGGTATTGCACCAGATGGGCAGCCACGGTCCGGAGTACTTCAAGCGTTATCCGAAAGAGTTCGAGCGCTTCACCCCGGTTTGCGAGAGTAATGCCCTGAACAATTGCAGTCGCGAAAGTATCGTCAACGGCTACGACAACACCCTGGTATATACCGACCATGTACTGTCGACCTTGATCGATCTGTTGCGCAGTAACCAGGACAAAGTGGATACCGCGATGCTGTATCTGTCGGACCACGGCGAGTCCCTGGGTGAATACAACTTGTTCCTCCACGGCACGCCTTACATGCTGGCACCCGAGCAGCAAAAGCATGTAGCCATGTTTGCGTGGTTCTCCGACAGCTATAAAAAGTCGTTTGCGGTAGATACCCGTTGCCTGCAACAGAATCGTGAAAAGCCCCTGAGCCAGGACAACTTGTTCCATTCGATGCTTGGCCTGCTGGAAGTCAACAGCAAGGTCTACAACCAGGATCTGGACATGTTTGCCGGATGTCGTGGTCCAGTGGTCAACGGTGTGTTGGCCAAAGATTGAGTGCACAGGTTTTGTTTCACACGGCGGCCGCTGACTTGCGGCCTGTAGAACTTTCATCAAGAGCCATTGCACATGTCCGCTCAGCCTCCATCCGCCATCGAGCTTGAGATTGCCCGGCGCTACGACCAGGAGCACGCGCGCGTCTGCCTTCAGCCGCAAGCGCCGGGTCTGGCCGGGCGTCTGGCGCTCTGGCGTGAGGAGCGTCTGGTGCGCAATGCGCTCAAGGTCGCCGGCGAGCCGGGCCTGATCCTGGATGTGGCCTGCGGTGTGGGGCGTTTCTGGTCGGTGCTGGCCGAGCATGCGAATCGGGTAATTCTCGCGACAGATCCATCTCAAGACATCCTTGATCACGCTCGCACCCATCACCCTCAGAGTTTGTTGAAGCGGATCAAGACCTTTCAAAGCTCGGCGTTCTCGATTGGCTTGTCGGAGAACGCGGTTGACTGCATTTTTTGCATGCAACTGTTTCAGCACCTCACCAACCCGGAACATCGTCTGGCGATGCTGGGCGAGTTTTACCGGGTCAGTCGCGATACGGTGATTGTCGCAGTGCGCCTCGACGGTCTTTTCAAGGCCGCGCGCTCGGGTGTGGAAGGGCCGTTACCGAGCAAGACCGAGGTGGAAAGCGAATTCAGGCAGGCGGGTTTCCGGTTGCTCAGCCATCAGGACTTTTTTCCGGGTTGCGCGCGGATGCGGATCTACGTGCTGGGTAAGACCAGCTAGCCCGACGTTGTCGGACTATTCTGTATGTCACGCAGTAATTTTCGCTAACGCTCTTGTTCAGTGGATGCGCGGAAATCGCCGGGGGCGATATATACTGCGCGCCATTCTTCAAGGGAGAGCCGTGTGGCCATCGATATTCACTGGATTCGCGACAACGATAGCCTCGGACGATTGTGTGCCGAGTGGCAGCAGTTGCCATTCGTTGCCCTCGACACCGAATTCATGCGGGTCGACACCTTCTACCCGATCGCCGGCCTGCTGCAGGTCGGCGATGGCGAACGCGCCTACCTGATTGATCCACTGACCATCGATAACTGGCAACCACTGGCCGCGCTGCTGGAAAACCCGGCCGTGGTCAAAGTTGTCCACGCGTGCAGCGAAGACCTCGAAGTCTTGCTACGCCTGACCGGCAGCCTGCCGGCGCCACTGTTCGATACGCAGTTGGCTGCCGCTTACCAGAACCTCGGTTTTTCCATGGGTTATTCGCGGCTGGTGCAGGAAGTGCTCGGCATCGACTTGCCCAAGGGTGAAACCCGTTCCGACTGGTTGCAACGTCCGCTTTCCGAAACACAGATCAGCTATGCCGCCGAAGATGCCGTGCACCTGGCTGAAGTCTTCGTAAAGCTGCGGCCAAAGCTGTCTGACGAGAAGTACGCCTGGGTCCTGGAAGACGGCGCCGAACTGGTGGCCAACCTGCGCCGCGAGATCGATCCGTACGAGGTCTATCGCGATGCCAAGTTGGCCTGGAAGCTGTCTCGCGCCCAACTCGCCGTTTTGCGTGAGCTCTGCGCCTGGCGCGAAAAGGAAGCCCGCGCGCGTGACCTGCCGCGCAACCGGATTATCCGCGAGCATTCGTTGTGGCCGCTGGCGCGTACGCAACCGGATAACCTCGGTGCCTTGGCGAAAATCGAAGACATGCACCCGCGTACCGTGCGTCAGGACGGCGAGTTTCTGCTTGATCTGATCAAGCGCTCTGGCAGTGTGTCGCCTGATCAATGGCCACCAGCCGTGCCGGAGCCATTGCCGGTGGACGCTGCCGTGCTACTCAAACAGATGAAAGCCATCGGCCAGGCCGAAGCCGAGCGCCTGAACATTGCGCCGGAACTGATGCTGCGCAAGAAAACCCTGGAAGCGCTGCTCAAGAGCGGCTTTCCCAATGGTCCCTACCAATTGCCTGATTCGCTGCGTGGCTGGCGCCGCGAATTGATGGGCCAGGCGCTGCTCGACAGCCTGGCCACCGCCGGAGAACAGCCTTGAAACGTATTTGTTCCATCTACCGCAGCTCGAAGAAAAACGAAATGTACCTGTATGTGCTCAAGAGCGATGCTCTGGAACGTGTGCCGGATCCCCTGATGGCAGCCTTCGGCAAGGCCATCCACGCGTTCGACCTGGTGCTGAGCCCCGAGCGCAAACTGTCGCGCGAGGACATCACGGTCGTGCTGGAAAACCTCGACAAACAGGGTTATCACCTGCAAATGCCGCCTGCCGAAGACGAGTACATCGAGCACTTGCCGGAAGAATTGTTGCGTCGCAACGATCCGGTGTGAGCGGCAGACAGGCTCTGTTCAGAGTGGTTATGAAACACTGATTGATTTTTGCGATGGCAGCATCGACGGAGCACCACTCTGTCGGCGGCCGTCTGTACCGTTTTTGAAAGGTTTGAAGCATGCGCGTCCTGATTGCTGAACACGACCACCCCGTGTACGCCCAACTGTTACGCGAGGCGGCACCGGACCTGGAGGTGCTGACCAGCGGTGATTCCGCCGAACTGGCCAGCCAGGCCGCCGATTGTCCGGTGTGGCTCGGCCAGCCAGATTTGCTGGCGACCCTGTTACGACAGGGCCATCAACCGCAATGGCTGCAATCGACCTGGGCCGGGATCACGCCGCTGCTGGCCGATGGCTTGCCGCGGCACTATCGGCTGACCCGTGCCGTCGGCATCTTCGGACAGGTCATGGCCGAGTATGTGCTCACGTATATGCTCGGTCACGAACGTGAAGTGCTGGCGCGACTGGTCAGCCAGGTCGAGCGCAAGTGGGACAGCCGCCATGGCCAGAACCTGGCGGGGCGCAAGGTGTTGATCGTCGGCACGGGTGATATCGGTCAAAGTGTCGCGCAGTTCCTCGTGCCGTTCGGCGTCGAGTTGTATGGCGTTGCCAGCAGCGCGCGGGAACAGGCGCCGTTTATCGAAGTCGGATCAATGGCGGATTTGCCGCGGCTGGTCGGTGAAGTCGATTACGTGGTCAATCTTTTGCCGAACACGCCGGACACCCACGATATCTACGACGCGACGCTGTTCAAGCAATTCAAGCCGACCGGGTTGTTCATCAACGCCGGGCGCGGTGTGGCGGTGGTCGATGCGGATCTGGTGGATGCCTTGAAGGAAGGGCATCTGGCGGGTGCGGTGATCGACGTGTGCCGTCAGGAGCCGTTACCCCAGCGTCATCCATTCTGGACAGCCTGGGGCCTGCTGCTGACCGGCCACAGCTCGGCACCGACTTCGCCTTCGATGATGGTGAAGCTGTTTGTCGAGAACCTGCGGGCGTATCAGGCGGGAGAGGCGTTGCGCGGGGAAGTGGATTTCGATCGCGGGTATTGAGGCGCAGCGAAAAAAGATCGCAGCCTGCGGCAGCTCCTACAGGATTATGTGAACTCCTGTAGGAGCTGCCGCAGGCTGCGATCTTTTGCTGTTAGAGGGTGAAATCACCTTCAGCCGCCAACTCGCTCAATGGACGACGCGGGCTGGGTTCTTCACGGGCTTGCAGGTAATCCGCCAGGCTTGCCTTGTCCCCAAGCTTGCCCACCGCGACGGCGGCGTGCAGGGCGTAGCCTTCAGAAATGTTCAGCTCCTTGCGGGTCAGTTCCTGGTCGAAACCGGCCATGCCGTGGGTGTGCCAACCGCTCAGGCTCGCTTGCAAGGCCAGGTGACCCCAGGCGGAACCGGTGTCGAAGGTGTGCCACAGGGCCGGGGTTTCTTCGGTGGCGCCAGGCACGGCGAAGGTGGTTTTCGAGATCACGATCACCAGGGCCGAAGCATGTTGCGCCCAGCTGCGGTTGAATTCGTTCAGCAGGCCCAGGTAGCGCTCCCAGTTCGGCGTGTCGCGACGTGCGTATAGGAAGCGCCAGGGTTGCGAGTTGTAGGCCGAGGGTGCCCAGCGGGCGGCTTCGAAGAAGCTCAGCAGGGTTTCCTCTGGAATCGTTTCGCCAGTGAAGGCGCGGGGCGACCAGCGATCGGTGAACTGAGGGTGAATGGCGTAATCGGCAACGCGTGGGTTGGCACTCATCAAGAGATTCCTTGCTACGTTTGAAAGTGGGAGCGACGCAAAACCCTACTTGGCAGCGCAAAATCTGACAAGCCCGTTCTACCGACAGTCGCCAATGCTTGGCCCGCGGGCTTTCGGGCACTAGACTGGCTGCCTTTTCACCACCTGATGTCGATGCTCGAACCATGGCCGCCAAAGTAGAACCGTTCTGGATACGCAAAACCCTTGATCAACTCGATCGGGAGGAATGGGAGTCGCTGTGCGACGGCTGTGGATTGTGCTGCCTGCAAAAGCTTGAAGACGAAGACGACAACAGCGTTTATTACACGCGCATCGCCTGCAAATTGCTGGACCTGAAAACCTGCCAGTGCACGGACTATCCCAACCGTCGTGACTCTGTGCCGGACTGTATCCAGCTCACGCCGGGCAAGGCCGACGAATTCAAATGGCTGCCGCCGACCTGTGGCTATCGCCTGGTCAGCGAAGGCAAGGACCTTCCGTTGTGGCATCACCTGGTGTGCGGTGATCGCGATGCTGTGCATCACGAGCGGATTTCCCAGTCCGGGCGCATGCTCGCCGAAGGCAGCGTGCTGGAAGATGATTGGGAAGATCACCTGATTTTCCGCGCGGGCTGACGGCCGAACGTATAACGTTTCACGAAGGAGTGTGTATGGCTGTGGGATGGCGGCAGGCGTGGGTCGTTGGACTACTGGTCGTGAATTCACCCGTATGGGCAGCGAACAAAGTCAATCTGGATTATCACGTACACCTGTTGCCCCAGAGCGATCAGGCCGAAGTGCGCCTGACGCTCGCCCAGGGTTCGGCGGTGCGCAGCCTGGATTTCGACCTCGGCGACGGCAGCCACTACAGCGATTTCAAGGCCGACGGCCAATGGCAACTGACCCCTGGCAAAGCGGCGCGCGGTATCTGGCGTCCGACTGCCGACAAGGCCAGCCTGATTTACCGTGTGAATATCAGCCACGGGCGCAAGAGCGGCAGCTTCGACGCGCGCATGACGCCAAACTGGGCGTTGATGCGCGGCGACGATCTGGTGCCGGCTGCCAGACTCGATCAACAGGATGGCATCGAACTGGTTTCACGCCTTGAATTCGAGCTGCCCGGTGACTGGAAAAGCGTTGAAACCGCGTGGCCACGGATTGGCCAGAACAAATTCCGTATCGATAATCCTTCCCGACTGTTCGACCGGCCCACGGGCTGGATGCTCGCCGGCCAGCTTGGCAGCCGCCGTACTCGTCTGGGCGAGACCGAAGTCACCGTCACCTCGCCGCTGGGGCAGGGTATGCGCCGTATGGATGTACTGACCTTGCTGAGCTTCGTCTGGCCGCAAGTGCAGGCGCTGTACCCGCGACACCCTGGCAAACTGCTGATCGTCGGGGCCAATGATCCGATGTGGCGTGGCAGCCAGTCGGCGCACGAGTCGATCTATCTGAACAGTCACCTGCCGTTGGTCAGCGAGAGCGGCTCCAGTGCGCTGGTCCGTGAGTTGGCCCAGATGTTCGGGCGGATCAACGGCACCCAGCGCAGTGACTGGATCAGCGAAGGCTTTGCCGAGTATTACGCCATCGAACTGATGCGCCGGGCCGGCGGCATGAGCGATGAACGCTACGAGAGCGTGCACGGCAGACTGGTCAAGAGCAGCCAGAAAGTCACCACGCTGCGCGGTGAACAGATCAGCCCGGCGCAGGTGACCAGGGCAGTGGTGTTGCTGCAGGAACTGGATCGCGAGATTCGCCTGAAAACCCACAACAAGCGGTCGCTGGACGACGTGTTGCGCGGGGCGATGCAGCTGGGGAATATCGATACCCAGGCGTTTGTTCAGCTCAGCGAGGGCGTGATCGGTGGCTCTTCAAAGGTACTGAGTACCGAGTTGATTCAGTGAGTCCGTCATCGCGAGCAAGCTCGCTCCCACAGTGATTGGGGGGTGAACACAAATGTTGTGAACGCCACATAACCCTGTGGGAGCGAGCTTGCTCGCGATAGGGCCATCAGCCCCGCCGGACGATCCGGATCAAACCCCGGCTTTCGGCGACTTCAACGAATCATTGCGGGTAACGGTCGCCGCCTCGGCATTGGCCTTCAACTGGCTCAGTTCTTCACCCGCCCGCTGGATTTTCGCCCGCACGTTGTTCATGTCCTGACGGCTTTTCTCCAGCAGGCTTTTCGCCGAACTGTGGCCGGTAATGCCGCGCGCCAGGGCCACGCCGCCGATGGCCACCTGGATCAGGCCAAAGATCCCGCCACGCCGCAGGCCCTTGCCCACCATCACCACGCCGCCGGCCAGGGAGCCGATGCGTTCCCAGCCCTGCACGTTTTGCTCGGAGGGGCTCTGGAACGGGGTGGATTCGATACGCTCGACGCGTTTGAGTTCGCTCATGGTCTGTCTCCAGGCTTGGGTGATCGATAGTCAAGCTGACAGCCAGGGCGGGCAGCTCGTTCAATCGGATGTGCGGCGATTAGCGGAATTTTGGCCCGGAGCGGGTATTGAGCCCCTTGGACATGCGGTCGTAGAGCACGACGTTGACCGTGGCGGCCAGGTTCATGCAACCGGTGGTCGGAATGTAGACCACGTCTTCGCACCAGTCGCGAATCTCTTTATCCAGCGATCCGTCTTCCGGGCCGAAGATGTAGAGCGCGCGATCCGGGTGGGTGTATTCCGGCAACGGGCGAGCGCCCTCGACCAGTTCCACGGCGACCGGCACACAGTTGAGCGGCAGGATTTTCTTCAGGTCGTCGATGCCGATCAGTGGGATATCGTAGTGCACGCGCTTGGTATCGGTGACGAAGTCGGCGGCGCGCTCATAGCGCTTGCCGGTGTAGAACACCGACGCCACGCCATAACAGCCAGCGGCGCGCATCACCGAACCGACGTTCTCCGGTGATTTGGGGTTATACAAACCAATGCAGCTGTACCGTTTGTCTGCCACGAGCGGGGTGCCTTTCGGGAAAAAAGCGCGATTATACGGGGATTGGACGGCAGCGGTCAGTTCGGAGATTGGCGGTGTCAGGACTATTGCAATCGCGAGCAAGCTCGCTCCCACAGTTGACCGAGGTGTCCTGACGGACGCAGAACAATGTGGGAGCGAGCTTGCTCCGGGCGGCGTTCCGACGATGAGGCCAGTTCAGGCACTGAAGATTTTTAATCTTCCTTTTTCATCAACCCGGCCAACGCCGCAAACGGGTTGTGCGTGGCCTTGGCGATTTTCGGCGTGCTGAGGGAGCCTTCGTCGAAATACTGCTGGTCGGTATAACGCGAGTGTTCGTTATCGTGGCAGTACAGGCACAACAACTCCCAGTTCGAGCCGTCCTGCGGGTTGTTGTCGTGGTTGTGGTCGCGGTGGTGCACCGTCAGTTCGCTCAGGCGCTTGCCGGAGAATTCACGGGCGCAGCGGCCACAGACGTGCGGGTACATCTTCAGGGCCTTGTCGCGGTAGCCCATTTCCTTGTCGCGCTGGTTGTCGGCGAGGATGCGATCCAGCTTCGAAGTGTTGGTCGGGGTGGACGAACTCATGGGTTCACCTTTGTAAAATGACTAATGACGGTATTAAGCGAAGTTTAGCTCAGCCCTTGAGCTTCTCGGCAATCCAGATGGTGTGGCGGGTGCCCTTGTTGCCATGGGCGAAGACCTGCACTTCCTCGGCCTTGAAACCGGCTTTCTTCAGTTTGTCGGAAAATTGCCGGTCAGCGCTGGCCGACCAGACGGCCAGCACACCTTTTGGTCTCAGGGCCTTGGCGCAGGCACTGAGGCCACCGGCGGAGTACAGCCAGCTGTTGGCTTTCTGGGTCAGGCCTTCGGGGCCGTTGTCGACGTCGAGCATGATCGCATCGAAACCCTGGGGTTCGGCTTGCAGGACTTTGGCCACGTCTTCCATGCGAATCACCGTCCGCGGGTCGAGCAGCGGATTGCCAGCCTTCTCGCCCAGCGGTCCACGATTCCACTCAACGACACCGGGAACCAGTTCGGCGACCACCACTTCGGCAGTCTTGCCCAAGTGCTTGAGCGCCGAAGCGAGGGTGAAGCCCATGCCCAGGCCGCCGATGAGCACCCGTGAATTCGGTCGACCGGCGACTTTGCGACACGGGATTTCGGCCAGAGCATCTTCGGAGCCATGCATGCGCGTATTCATCAATTGCCCGCCATCGCCCCCCTGGATCTTGATGACAAAATCCTCGCCGTATTCGAACAGGCACAGGGCACCGCCGTTTTCAGGAATGGGGGTGGTGTCCAGCAGAACGAAACGTTTCATGGGGCTCACTTGAAGAAAATTGGCAGAACACGGGAGGGCAAACAGACGCAGTTGGGAGTAGCCTGTTTATGACGACAAGGTCAACGGAGCCATTGATGAAGCGCACCATTCTAACGGTCATTGCCCTGGCCGCGCTCTCGATAACTGCAGTGCAGGCTCAACAGCTGCAATCGATTCCCGTCAGCCCCGCGCCGATGCCCGGTTCGCCCGGCACCGCGACGCCCACGCCATACCCGCAAATCAGCCCGGCGCCTTTGCCTAAAGTCGGCCCCGGCAGTAGCGGTCCGCCGTTGGTGCCGATTGAAATGCCGAGCCCGCCGACCAAGGACCAGCCGATACCGGATCTTGCGCCCAATCCGCCGAAAGCCAAATCGCCGGGCGGCTAGACCTGCTGTGAAAGCAGTTGGCCGTCGGCCATGCGCAGGCGTTTGGACAGGGAAACGGCGAGGGCGCGGATGATCTTGGCGGCGATTTTCGGTGCGTCGTTGAGCATCTTTTCCAGCGAGTCCTTGCCCAGGTTGAGCAACTGGCAGTTGCTTGCGGCCACGCAACTGGCCGAGCGCCGTTCGCCGTCGAGCACGGCCATTTCGCCGAACGAGCGGCCGCTGCGCAACGTGGTGATGGTGACGCGTTGCCCGCCGGCGGTGGTTTTCTGCACTGCCACCTGACCGGTGTGGATGATGCACATGAAGCTGCCGGCATCGCCCTCCTGGAAGATCTCCTCGCCCTGGGCAATGGTGCTGATACTGAAGTAGCCCGAAGCCGCGACGAAGTCCGCCGGCAGTAGTTGATTGAACAGGCCGCAATCCATCAGCCAGTCGCGAATTTCGTTGTTCAGAAAGGTTGGTTCTGACATGTCGTGCGGTCTTTTTTGTTGTCTGGTTCGGTTCCGGATATGAATTCACCGCACACCCTGTAGGAGCTGCCGCAGGCTCGGGCCGCGTTCGGACGATCTTTTGA
>NZ_JBFUID010000084.1:0-22242 GCF_056402055.1 Pseudomonas sp. P4_C4
TGCTCGCGATGGTCGTTAACGATAACGCGTATTTACTGGCTAAACGCGGCGCTCTTGAGTCCATCGCGAGCAAGCTCGCTCCTACAGCAGAACAGCAGGAGCCGACGGCGCAAGCCATCAGGCAGCGCAGGAAGCGATAGAAGGAAGCAACCAGCAGGACATTCACCAACGGCTGCTGATCTACCTGATCAATTCAGACTTCGATACAGCGGCGTGGATGCTTAGGAATCTCACGACACCTTACGAGACAAGCGAAAAGGTGTCGCGGGCATTAAAGGATAAGAGCTTGGCGGAGTTAAAGCGCGATCCCGCAAACCTACCGAGCGATACTCGGTGATTGTTTTGTCCAGAGGAGGTTTATGGCATCTGTTTCAAGCCTCAGGTTGTTACCGACCCTGAGCCAGAACAGTACGTCGTTAGGCGTCAATAGACTGAAAAAGATCCAGTGCCCCGAGCCATCGGCCTTTTCCTCTACGTCTGCAACGTACAACGCGACCTCGCTTTCGCTAAGTTCCAAGGCATCGGAGATTTCTCGCTGTGTCGGTTTTCTTACGCTGCTCATAGTGAAATCCATTTCTTGAACAAAGTGCTGAAAGCATAGCTGAACACCAAAACCTGGAATCTCCACCTGTCGCTTCAGGTCACGGAATGGCAGGAGACTGTGTCAACGCTCCTGATCACCCTCGCTACGGTGCCGGCCGAAGAGTCCGCCCGCATTGCGAGCATGTCGCGACCTGAAATCGCCGTTACGGAAAAGCAATCGTGACAGTTTGCAGCGGTTGCCAGGACGGGTATTGAAACCTGAAACTTCAATTAATGCGCAGGCATGGCGTCCAATGCCTGCGCATGAGCATCAATCATCACCTGAAGGGCGTTTGACACATGCGGATGCCCAACCCAGCGGTATGAAGCACTTCCAAGTAAGCCGGCTGCCGCGTTGTCCATCAGGCTTTTGACATCAAGCCCGCTGGCGATGGCCTCTCCAATAATTGCTACAAGGGCCTGCTCAAGTGCAATTTCGCGATCAGTGACCATTTCACCTCCTTGAACCGACTCCATGCCGGCCATAGAGATAAATAGCTCAAAAGAAATCAAAATGCCACTACCTCCGTCGCATTCAGTCACGGAGGGTGGCGCATGCAATGGAGGCGTCAGGGCACCGCTTTGGGTGGATGCCCAAGGCCTGCTCGGGGCGGTGCCCCCATGATCATCTTACTGATAGCAGCGCCGTTCTAGATGCTCTGGCACATCTACAAGGGGCCACGTCGCCAAGGGTTCACCCCGCCAGTCACCTCAGGGGGAGTGTGTGTAACGCAACTGGCGAGGCGAACGATTGAACGTTAGCTGAACGACTTGGATTGTCGCCTGCACCTTGTCTGAATTGGTGCCCACCCTGACCAGTTGCTGGCCATTCAGTAATCCATCTGAAACACACCAGGCCGGGCAAGCGGTCATGACTTTACCCAGCGCAGCGCCAAGTGTCCCGAAGACAACCCTGAACAAAATTAACATTGAGCCTGCCGGTGAACGACGGGCGAGGAATCGCCATGTCCGATTTTCAAATGGAACCCACGCCCACCGCTCGCAAGCGTCATGTGCGGCGAGTGCCACGGCTTCGCTGTGCCAGGCCAGCAGTACCAGCTCATTTCCGGTAGCTGGAAACCGCCACTATTCCTTCAAATACAGCAGTCAACTTCATTAATAAATAATCCGGCATAAAACCATCGAAGGCGATCAACACTCACACCCCATCTCACCGAAAGTTATTTATCCCGACAAACACATCCATTACCTATCATCATATTACAACTCACTGGACAGTAATTATTGGACGCACGCTAACACCTACACTTTCCACGAATAACATAACTCCCTGATAACACTCAGATCAACACCAATAAAGCTCACTGACTTATTATAACATTCGTTGACACTAAGACGCAGCCACCCTACATTAGTGGCACTCTGCCAACACCACGACGACGCATCAACTTTGTCAAGTTAATGGAATGCTGAGTTTCTGAGCTATTTCATTCCTGGTACAACGCATGAAATATGTAGACGACATTACGAAACTTTTTACACATTTTGGCGCCAATGCGCAGAGCTACCAGGAAATACAACCGAACTATAAAGATTTCAAAGACGACCCGGTTACACCTGCGCTGACTGAGCCAGAACCGTCGGTGGCCTTGCCTCCCCCAATACCAACGCCAACGTCCCCTGTGTTTCTACTGGACGAGCCACAGCCTTCTTTATTGATTGGCGCGCCGGTCGAGCCTGTGCAGAATGCTGCCCTCTCGCTAACTTCGCCAATATCCCCTCTCCTGACCAAGCCACCTGCGAGTTCTGCTACGGGTGACCGTCAGCGATTGAGCGACTTGTTACGTGAACTCAACCAGGTTCGTCGAGACGGTCTGTCAGAAACGACTCGCAAGCGGACCAGGGCAAAGGTCATTGCTATCGTTTCGGCGAATGGTGGGGTGGGTAAAAGCACCGTCGCCGCTGGCCTCGCAAAAACACTTCGGCGCCCTGGCGGGCGAACCATCGCAATTGATCTGGACCCTCAGAACGCGCTTTCCTGCCACTTGGGTATCACCAGGCAGGTTCCCGGGCTGATCCAGCTCAAAGAGCAGGGCGCAGACTGGGGCGCTCATCGCCTGCCGGGCTTTGGCGACAGCGAGTGCCTGCCCTTCGGCACTGGCGAGGTGAGCGATCGCCGATTGCTCAAGCAGTTGATGCTTGAAGATTCTGACTGGTTGAATCAGCACCTTGCGTCAATGGACCTCAGCGAAAACGATACCGTGATCCTGGACACGCCTTCGGGTGCGACCGTCTATTCGCAACAGGCACTCGATGCCGCCGATCTGGTGCTGGTGATGACGGTGGCCGACGCGGCTTCCTACCTGGCACTGGACACCATGACCCAGTGGCTGGAAACCAGCCGACGACGCGCGCAGTGGCACCGGTATGTACTCAACCAACGGGATGACTCGCGTTCGTTCAGCAGGGACATGGGCGTGCTGTTTCGGCGGCGGCTCGGCGCTAACCTGATCGGGACGATTCGTCTCGATCACCAGTTCAACGAGTCGCTGGCCTATGGTCGGGACCTGTTGCAGTACGCACCTGAGAGCATTGGCTGTCAGGACATTCATTCGCTGTCAGACGCGGTCCATGCCCTGCTTTTTGCGGATGCTTGCAGCCAGCAGGGCACGCCATGACCGCCCGGCTCAATCAGCTACCTGCAAAGACGTGGTGGTTGCAGGAACTACTGGATACTTTCGTGGCAAGCGTCAGTCGCTGGCCCCTGCGTTGGCGTCAAGGCCTGAAGATCTCGGCCGGGCTGATCGCTGCATTGTTGGTGCTGGGTATCCTCACTGCGCCGCTGAACCTGTATTCCCAGGCCGCGTTTGCCGCCGTCTGTTTTGCCGCCAGCCTGATCATCCGCAAGCAAGCCGGGCGTCTGGCGATCCTGACCCTGGTCACCCTCTCGCTGATCGCTTCGTTTCGCTACATGTACTGGCGCCTGACCGACACCCTGGGCTTCGACAACTGGCAGGATGCCGTATTTGGCTACGGATTGGTGCTGGCCGAACTGTATGCCTTGCTCGTCCTCGTCTTCGGCTATGTACAGACCGCCTGGCCGCTGCATCGCACACCGCAGTTTCTGCAACAACCGCCCGCTGAATGGCCGACGGTAGATGTCTTCATCCCCACCTACAACGAAGCGTTGGGCATCGTCAAACTGGTGGTGCTTGCGGCCCAGGCCATCGACTGGCCCGAGGGCAAGCTGCGGGTGCACGTGCTCGACGACGGACGTCGGGACGAGTTCAAGGTTTTCTGCCAGCAAATCGGCGTCAACTACATCACCCGCGACAACAATCAACATGCCAAGGCCGGCAACCTCAACGAGGCGCTCAAAGTCACCGATGGCGAGTTCATCGCCATATTCGACGCCGACCACGTGCCCACCCGCTCCTTCCTGCAGATCACCATGGGCTGGTTTATCAAGGACCCGAACCTGGCGTTGCTGCAAACGCCGCACTTCTTCTATTCACCCGATCCGTTCGAAAAGAACCTCGATACCTTTCGCTCGGTGCCCAATGAAGGTGAGCTGTTCTACGGCCTGGTGCAGGACGGCAACGACCTCTGGAACGCAACGTTTTTCTGTGGTTCCTGCGCGGTCATCCGGCGTACTCACTTGCTGGAAGTCGGCGGTATCGCCACCGAAACCGTGACGGAGGATGCGCACACGGCACTCAAGCTCAATCGCCGTGGTTTCAACACCGCCTACCTCGCCATTCCACAAGCAGCAGGACTCGCTACGGAAAGCCTTTCCCGGCACATCCGTCAGCGCACACGCTGGGCTCGGGGTATGGCGCAGATTTTTCGGACCGACAATCCACTGTTTGGCAAAGGACTGAACCTGGGGCAGCGCATCTGCTACCTCAACGCCATGATGCATTTTTTCTACAGCCTGCCCCGCCTGGTGTTCTTGACCGCGCCCTTGGCCTACCTGATGTTCGACGCGCAGATTTTTCATGCCTCGGCGTTGATGGTCATGGTCTATGTGCTGCCGCATATTTTCCATTCCAGCCTGACCAACTCCGCCATTCAGGGGCGCTTCCGCCACTCCTTCTGGAACGAAGTGTATGAGTCGGTGTTGGCCTGGTACATCATGCGACCGGTACTGTTGGCCCTGATCAGCCCTTCGCTGGGCAAGTTCAACGTGACCGACAAAGGCGGCACCATCGAAAAGGACTATTTCGACTGGAAGCTCGCGCGGCCTTACATCGTCCTGCTGACCTTGAACATGATCGGTCTGGTGACCGGCGTGGTGAAACTGATCGGGGGCGATCCGGCCCAGGTCACGACCCTGCTGATCAACCTGGCCTGGACGGTGTACAACATCATTATCGTCAGCACCGCAGTGGCGGTGGCCACTGAGTCCTCTCAGGTGCGTAACGAACCCAGGGTGCCCGCAGATCTGCCTGTGYGCGTCTATCGCGAAGACGGCACCTCGTTCGATTGCAAAACCCAGGACTTCTCACAAAACGGCGTGGGTCTGGTACTGCCACCGCAGGTTCAGCTCAGCGTCGAGGAGAAGCTGCGGCTGTGCATTCTGCGCACACCGCCCTCAAGCCTCTTTCCCGCAAAAACGATCTTCAACAACGACAACGTGACGGGCGTGCAATTCGAGGCTTTGACCCTGCGCCAGCAAAGTGAACTGGTGCGACTGACCTTTTCACGGGCCGACACCTGGGCCAACACCTGGGGTAACGGCCGCCTCGACGCGCCCATGTCGGCATTGCGCGAGGTCAGCAGCATTGGCTTGCGCGCCATCCTGCGCTTGTTCGTTGTAACCCTGAAGGACAGCCACGCGCTGCTGCGCAAACGCCCGGTCGCTCCATCACCTATCGACTCCACCGCGGACACGCAACGATCTTGAAGCCTTCCACTCGCCGGACCTTTCTTCCTCGCCGCACACTCATGCTGATCGCCTGCTCGCTAGTGGGCTGGAGCGGCTGTGCCTTGAGTGCTGCCGCCCAAATCAGCGCCACAGACCCGGCAGTGATGCCGGTCGCATCGTTGCCCGGGACCGATGCCCCGGGCAATAGCTATACCCGCACCCTCAAGGAGCTGGGCAAAAGCTATTCGATGACCCTTAAAGGCGTGGAGGCTACCGACAGCGTGAATTTCGATGTGCGCGCCGATGAAGTCGTCACGGCTGCGCAGGTCACGCTGCAGTACAGCTACTCACCGGCGCTGCTGGCCGATCTTTCGCAAATCAACGTGCTGATCAACGATCAAGTGGCCGCCAGCCTGCCCCTCCCGAAGGAAGAGGCCGGTAAATTGCAGACCCGGACCGTGCAGATTCCGCCGCAGACCATCACCGAATTCAACCGGCTCAGCCTGCAGTTCATCGGTCATTACACGATGCAATGTGAAGACCCTTTGCACTCCAGCCTGTGGGCCAGGATCGGCAACGAGAGCCAACTGAGTCTCCAGGTGTCCTCGATTAAACAGCCCAACGACCTGTCCGCTCTGCCGCTGCCCTTGTTCGATCGTCGAGACGCCTCGCCCCTGAAGCTGCCCTTCGTGTTCGCCGCGCACCCAAGCGGTCCGGAGCTTGAGGCCGCCGGCATCCTGTCTTCCTGGTTCGGCGCCCTGGCCAGCTACCGCGGCGCAACCTTCCCCGCCAGCCTCACCAGCCTGCCGGCAAAAGGCAACGCAGTGGTGTTTGTCAGCGGCAGCGAATCAACGACCTTGAGTGGTTTGCCGATCAAAGAGGCCACGGGGCCGACATTGACCCTCATGAGCAACCCGAATGATGCTCAGGGCAAACTGTTGATCGTCTCCGGGCGCGATGGCGCCGATCTCAAAGTCGCCGCGACCGCGCTGGCCCTCGGCGGCTCGGCCTTTTCCGGGCAGAGCGTAGTGATCGACCGGATCGACTCGCTCAAGCCACGCCAACCGTACGACGCGCCCAACTGGCTGCCCTCCGATCGTCCGGTTCGCCTGGGTGAACTGGCGAAACCCGCAGAACTCAATGTGTCGGGTTATAACCCGGGACAAATGACCGTTGCCCTGCGATTGCCACCCGATCTGTTCAACTGGCGTGAGCCCGGTGCGCAACTTGACCTGAAGTACCGCTATACGCCGCAACCGGTCTCCACCAATTCTTCGTTGCTGATCAGTTTCAACGACACCTTCATCAAGTCGATCGACCTGCCTTCGATCGAGAAACTCGGCAACAGCGACAGCCTGCTGGCAATGCTCAAAACCGACGACAGCCTGGCCCGCACGTCGCGCATGCTGTTGCCGCTCAATTCAGTCGCGCTGCAATCGCGCCTGCAATTTCGTTTCATGTATGACTACATCAAACAGGGCGAATGCCGCGACATCATCATCGACAACATGCGCGGCGTGATCGACCCGGACTCGACCCTGGACCTCAGCCAATACGAACATTTCATGGCCATGCCCAACCTCGGGGTGTTCAAGGACAGTGGCTTCCCGTTCACCCGCATGGCCGACCTGTCTGAAACATCGGTGATCCTGCCCAACGAGCCGGGCCCGGCCGATCTGAGCGCCTATCTGACCCTGCTGGGCCGCTTCGGCGACTCCACCGGTTATCCGGCCACCGGGGTGAAGGTGGTCCACGCCGACCAGCTCGCCGAGCAAAGCGACCGGGATTTGCTGGTGCTCGCCTCGGGCAACAACCAACCTCTGCTGGATCAATGGCAGCACCTTCTGCCCGCCAAGGGCGAAGATGCTGCGCAGTACTTTGAACTGTCTGACCTGCCCTTGCGTCTGCGCAACTGGATCAGCCCGGATACGAAATCCAATCGGCGTGAAGCGCGCAGCAGCTTCAGGTTTAGCGCCGAGGACGGCAGTGCTTATCTGACCGGATTCGAATCGCCGCTCAAGAGTGGGCGCAGCGTGGTGTTTATCGCCGGCACAAGGCCCGGCGGCCTGGCCGACGTGACCAGTGCCCTGCTCAGCAGCGAAGAAAATGCCCGGCAATTGCAAGGCAGTCTGGTAGTGGTCAGGGGCAAGCAGGTCGATTCGCTGGTCGCCGAGCAGGATTACTACGTCGGGCGCCTGGGTCCGTTGCGCTATCTGCAGTGGTACCTCTCGCAGAACGTCATGGCGCTCATGCTGTTCACCCTCCTCGGGGTCCTGCTGCTTGCTTGCATGGCCTACCTGGCCCTGCGCCTACGGGCCAAACGTCGTCTTGGCCAATGAGCCGCGCAGGCCTGTGACGTCCATGAGCAGCCGGGGTACTTCACTTCGCCAGAGCCTGCGCGGTAACGCGCGCAGGTTGAGCGCTGTGCTTGCGCTCGCCCTGCTGGCGCCAACGATAGCGCCCGCACAATCCTGCGAGCCGCCGGCCTGGCCACTGTGGCAAACCTATGCCACACGCTTCGTCCAGGCCGACGGCCGGGTTCTGGAATCGAGCCTTGAGAACAATCACAGCACCTCTGAAGGGCAATCCTACGGCATGCTCTTCGCACTGATCGGCAACGATCAGCCACGCTTTGACAAACTCTGGCGCTGGACGTCAGCCAACCTCGCAGGCGCAGACACCGCCACACGCCTGCCGGGCTGGTTATGGGGACAAGGCACGGACGGTCAGTGGCGCCTGCAAGACGCCAATTCTGCCGCCGACGCCGACCTGTGGATCGCCTATGCCCTGCTCGAAGCCGCACGCCTGTGGCATCGGCCGGACTATCACCAGGACGCCCTGCACCTGATGGCGACGATCGAAGTGCAATTGGTCGTCAATTTGCCCGGGCTGGGTCCGATGGTATTGCCTGGACCACAGGGTTTCGTCCAGCCGGACGCTCTCTGGCGCCTGAATCCCAGCTACCTGCCACTGCCACTGTTACGGCGGCTGGCCAAGGAAGCACCCTCCGGGCCCTGGCAAGCGATTGCCGATAACACCGCGACGATGATTGCCCAATCCAGCCGCCACGGTTTCATCGCTGACTGGGTCGGTTATCAAGGCACTTCAGCACAATCGGGTGTCTTCGTGAGCGACCCGATCAACGGCGACACGGGCAGCTACGACGCCATTCGCGTGTACCTCTGGCTGGGCATGAGTGATACCTCCGAACCGCTGGCAGCGCTGCTGCTCAAGCGGCTGGACGGAATGGCCCGCAGCACTGTCGCGACGGGCTCCCCCCCGGAAACGGTCCAGGTGCTGCACGGCAGTGTCCAGGGTCAGAGCCCTTACGGATTCCGGGCTGCACTGATTCCCTACCTTCAGGCCAAGGGGCAACCCAGGTTGGCCGATCAGCAACGAGACCGCGTGGAACTTGCCTTGCACGAGGCGCTGTCCAGGCCTGATACCGACGCCGGTCCGCCGCGTTACTACGACTTGATGCTCAGCCTGTTCGCGCTCGGCTGGGCAGATAAACATTATCGATTCCGGGAAGACGGAACGCTGAAACTTTCCTGGGAGACCGCATGCACCCGCACCACCGCACGCTAGCCATCGCCGTCATGAGCGCATGGACGGCCGCTGCTGCCCACGCTCAAAGTCCGACGCCACAGACATTACTCGTCGAGCAAGGGCAGTACTGGCAGTTGCACAAAAACCCTCAACGCGCGGCGGAAGTCTGGCTGAAAGTCCTGTTGCTGGACCCGGTCCAGGTTGACGCACTGTATGGCCTGGGCTTGATCGGCGTGCAACAGGACAAGCCACAACAGGCTCAGCAATACCTGGCCCGCTTGCTGGCCATCCAGCCTTTGCCTCGGCAGGCACTGCAATTGGCACAGGACATCGCCCTGGCACAACCGCAGAACCAGCAGCGCCTGGAAGAGGCTCGGCGCCTCGTCGATGCTGGTGAGCGCGACAAGGCGACCGTCGTGTTTCGCTCGCTGTTCGATGGCCGTCCACCTCAAGGCACGATCGGCCGCGAGTATTACAACAACCTTGCCTTCAATCAGGCCGACTGGGCTGAGGCACGCAGCGGATTTCAGCGCCTGCAACGTGAAATGCCCAACGACTCTATCGTCGCGCTGTTTTACGCCAAGCATCTGGTGCGCCATGAAGACAACCGTGCCGAGGGCATCCGCGCCCTGGCCGCGCTGACCCAGCGTACCGACATTGCCGGTGATGCCGACGAAAGCTGGCGCCTGGCGCTGACCTGGATCGGTCCGCCCAATCCGGCACAAGTGCCGTTGTTCGAGGCGTACCTCAAGACGCATCCGGATGACGTGGAAATCCGGGCACAGATGAACAAGGGCAAGCAACAGGCAGCGACGACAGCCAGCAAGGAATGGCAACCGCCCGCCGAAGTTGCGCGCGGTCTGAAGGCGCTCAAAGAAGGCGATCAGGCCACCGCCGAACAGGCTTTTCAAGCGCGCTTGAAAACCCGGCCCGACGATGCCGACGCGCTGGGTGGTCTTGGGGTTGTTCGCCAGCAGCAACACCGACTGGCCGAAGCGGAGAAGCTCCTGGGTCAGGCCTCGCGACAACAGGACGGCAGCCACTGGCAAGTTGCGCTGAACGACGTGCGCTACTGGTCGGCGTTGCAGCAGGCCCGCGACGCCCAGGCCAAAGGTCAGACAGCCCAGGCACAGGACTTGGTCAACCAGGCGCTGCGGCTCAATCCAAACGGGGTGGACGCTCGCCTCGCCCTGGCGGACATTCAGGCCAGCGCGGGCCAGTTCGATGACGCTCAGGGCAACTATCGCCAGGTACTGAGCCTGCGCCGTGACGACCCTCAAGCACAGGAAGGGCTGGTCAACGTGCTGCTCAAGAGCGGCAAGAACGATGAAGCCCTGCAACTGATCAACAGCCTGCCGGCCACCGGCCAGGCAAAGATCGGCCAGTCCGCACGCCTGCAAGCYTTGCGTGCGACGCAACTGGCCGCCCTCGCCGAACAACGCAACGACCTGCCCGCTGCGCGCAATGCCTTGCAAGACGCGCTGCGCGTTGAGCCGGACAACATCTGGACGCGTTTCGCCCTGGCCCGCCTGAACCTGGCGATGGGCGAACCCCAGAAGGCTCGGGACCTGATCAACGCCATGCTCCAGGCCCATCCCGACAATGCCGATGCTCTTTACGTCAGCGCCTTGCTGTCGGTCCAGATGGGTGAGTGGAAAGCCGCCCAGACAACCTTGGCACGCTTGCGCCCCGACCAGCGCACCCCGGACATGCAAGCGCTGGCCGCTGACGTCAGCCTCAACCTGCAACTCAGCCAGGCGATCGAGTTGGGCAAGCGCGGACAACGCCAGGAAGCCCTGACCTTGCTCGAGCGTATTCAGCCGATGGCCAACAACAGTCCAGACCGCACGGCGAGCCTGGCCTCGGCCTATGTCGACATCGGCGAGCCGAGCCGTGCGCTGGCCCTCATGCGCGGCCGGTTGCAACAGACTACAGCGCCCTCGGCGGACTTCATCCTGCAATACACCGCTGTCCTGCTTAAAACCGGAGAAGACACGCAGGTCAACCAGATTCTGCGCGACCTTCAGAACAAGCCCCTGAACGCGCCAGCTCGCAAGCGATTCGACGACCTGCTCTATCTCTATCGCATCCGCCAGGCTGACCAGCTGCGTGAACGCGGCGATCTGGCCAACGCCTATGACACGCTGGCGCCCGCACTGGCGCAACGTCCCGGTGACAGCGCTGCCGTCGCGGCCCTGGCGCGGATGTACTCGGCCAACGGCGACACGGCAAAAGCCCTCGAACTCTACAAACCGCTGTTACAGCGCCAGCCAAACGACCCGCAACTGCTGCTGGGCGCCGCCGACGCGGCGGTGCTGGCACATGACACGGCCTTTGCCGAACAGGCGCTGCAACAGCTGCTCAAGACCGAACCCGGTAACCCTCAAACGCTGACCGAGGCCGCACGTCTCTACCAGAACATGGGCAAGACCGGCACGGCGACCGATCTGCTGCGCAAAGCCGTGGCCATCGAACAGAGCGAGCAACGCAGAAGCCAGGGCGGCCAACTGGCCGGCTCGACGGTGGCGCCCAACCCTTTTGCCGGGGTGTCGGGTTCACGTAATGAAGTCAGTCGCGACACCTTGCTGGCAGCCATCCCGCCACCGGCTCAGGAGATGCCGGGCAGCGCCCCTTTTGCCATCGACGCCCCGCCAAGGCCACAGCAGGCGAGCAATCCATTCGAGTCGCAACTGCCGCGCGCAGCACTGGTGAGCGAGGACATCAGCCCCGCGCAACTGGCGCTCAATAAAATCCTTCAGGAGCGCAGTGCCTACGTCACCCAGGGCGTGAGCATTCGCAGCAACAACAGTGAGTCGGGACTGAGCAAACTCACCGACATTGAAACACCGCTGGAAATCAATATTCCGCTGGATGAGAGCCGCGTTGCGCTGCGCGTGACGCCCGTCTCGCTGAACGCCGGCAGTGCCAGCAGCGAGGCGCTGTCGCGTTTTGGCAACGGTGCGCAGAGCGGCAGCGTCGGTTCGCAGAAAGCCGAGGGTGTCGGCCTTTCCGTCGCCGTTCAACGGCCCGCGGATGGGCTCAAGGCCGATCTCGGCACCACCCCGCTCGGCTTCAAATACACCACCGCCACGGGCGGCATCAGCGTTGATCGCCCCATCAGCGACAGCTCTAATGTCCGTTACGGCGTGAACGTTTCACGGCGTCCGGTGACTGACAGCCTCACCTCGTTTGCCGGCACCACGGACAAACGCAGCGGGCAGTCCTGGGGCGGTGTGACCGCCAACGGCGGGCGTGGTCAGTTGAGCTTTGACGACAACGAAGTCGGCGCCTATGGCTACGCCTCCTGGCACCAGTTATTGGGCAACCATGTCGAGTCCAACAGCCGCAGTGAACTGGGCAGCGGTGTGTACTGGTACCTGCAAAATGCAACGGACAGCAAACTGACCGTCGGCCTGAGCATGACCGGCATCAGCTACGCCAACAACCAGGACTTTTTCACCTACGGCCACGGCGGCTATTTCAGCCCGCAGACGTTCTTCGCCCTGGGCATTCCGGTGACCTGGGCACAACGCACCGGGCGCTTGACGTATCAAGTCAAGGGCTCGGTCGGCGTGCAGCATTTCGAGCAGGACAGCGTCGACTATTTCCCGACCGACAAAGCCCAGCAGGCGGCCTCGGGCCTGCGTTACGCAGGGCAAAACAAAACCGGGATCGGCTACAGCGTCGCCGCGGCGGCTGAATACAAGGTCGCTTCGAACTTCCTGCTGGGCGCCAATCTGGGCCTGGACAACGCCCGCGACTACCAACAACTCAGCGGCGCCCTGTCCTTGCGCTACCAGTTCGAGGAGATCAGCGGCCCCATGAGCCTGCCGGTCAGCCCGTACGCCTCGCCTTATTCCAACTGATCATTCTGGAGCTTTCGATGCCCACTTCTGCCATTGCCGGCCTGACTCTCCTTGTCCTTGGGGAGAGCCACATGAGCCTTGCGGACCATTTGCTGGAGCCGCTGCACGACAACCTGACTCGCCAAGGCGCCCAGGTCCACTCCATCGGTGCCTGCGGCGCCAGCGCCGGTGACTGGTTGATCAGCAAGAAGGTCGACTGCGGCGCCGAGCGCAAAGGCAACGACAAGATCGTGATCAAGGGGCGCGAGGCAACCACCACACCGATCCAGGACCTGATCGCCGCCGACAAGCCCGACCTGGTGGTACTGGTCATCGGCGACACCATGGCGTCCTATGACAAACCGGTGTTTCCGAAGGCCTGGGCATGGCAAAGCGTCACCGGCCTGGCCAAGGCCATTGCCGCCACCGGAACCCGCTGCGCCTGGGTGGGCCCGGCCTGGGGCAAAGCCGGTGGCATGTACCAGAAGAATGATCCCCGCACCCAATTGATGTCGCAGTTTCTGGCCGCGAACGTGGCGCCTTGCACCTACATCGATTCGCTGACGTTCTCCAAACCCGGGCAGTGGATCACCACCGATGGTCAGCACTTCACCGTCGCCGGTTATCAATCCTGGGGCAATGCGATTGGTGGAGCGTTGGCCAAACTGCCCGCCGACACTGTCAGCAGCACAGGAGCCGGCAAATGACCCGATCCGCCTGTGGCTGGGCGCTGTTCGCGCCCTTGATGCTGAGCCTGCACGTCCAGGCCGCCGACATTGCCCTGTACCCGACGGGCCCGGATCAGGACTCGGCCTTCCTGCGCTTTATCAACGCCGCCGACCAACCGTTGCAGCTGCTGGCCGAAGGCTCGCGCGCAAGCCTCAAACTGGAAGGCTCGAATGCCGTGTCCGACTACCTGCCCGTGCCCGCCAACCAGCCGATCAAGGGCACCCTGGAACGCAACGGCAAAAGCCAGCCGCTGGACATCCAGGTGGCAGCCGGCGAATTCGCCAGTGTGATCGCCTTGTCAGACAGCGCTCAAGGTATCCGCCAGGTTGTCATCCGTGAGCAACCCGACGACTTCAATAGCCTGAGAGCCTCGCTGGCGTTTATCAGCGCCGATCCAGCGTGCACCCAGGCCGGCTTGCGCGCTGCGGGGAAGAACGCCGACCTGTTCAAGGAGGTGGCCGACGGCAGCGTACAACGCCGAGCGATCAACCCGGTCAGCCTGTCGGTGCAATTGGTCTGCGCCCAAACCAACGTCGGTGCCCCGCTGGACCTGGGCCAGCTCAAGGCTGGCGAGCGCTACAGCGTTGTGCTGCTGCCTGGCGCAAATGGTCCTTCCCTGTTGCTCGCGACTGACGTCCTGGCCCACTGATCGGATCGCGCTACCACCATGGTTTTTGCCTCGCTCGAGTTTCTGACGTTGTTCCTGCCGCTGTTCCTGGCGGCCTATGCCGTGTGCCCAGCCGCCTGGCGCAACGTCACGTTACTGATCGGCAGCTGGCTGTTCTATGGCTGGTTGAGCCCACGGTTCCTCGCGGTGCATGTGGTGCTGACGATCACGGCGTGGATCGGCGGCTTGCTGATTGACGCCTTGCGGGAAGAAGGCAAGGGTCGCGTGCGGCTACTCGCGACGCTGATCGTGCTCAACACGGCGGTGCTGTGCTGGTACAAGTACGCCAACATCGTTGCCGGCACCTTGATCGATACCATCACCGGGTACGGCGCCATGCCCCCGGACTGGCAGCGGGTCATCATGCCGGCGGGGCTGTCGTTTATCGTCTTGCAGGCGATTTCCTATCTGGTGGATGTGCATCGCCGTACCGTGCCGGTCGAACGCAGCTTCATTAACTACGCCACCTATATTTCGATGTTCGGCCATTCGGTCGCCGGCCCCATCATTCGCTATGACTGGGTTCGGCGTGAGCTGAATCAACGTTACTTCAACCTGCAGAATTTCTCGCTGGGCACACGCAGGTTCATGGTCGGGATGTGCATGAAGGTCCTTGTGGCCGACACCCTGTCGCCGGTAGTCGATGTGGCGTTCAATGTGCCGAACCCCAGCTTCTCCGACGCCTGGGTTGGCTGCCTTGCCTATTCACTGCAACTGTTCTTCGACTTTGCCGGCTACAGTGCCATGGCCATCGGGCTGGGGCTGATGCTGGGTTTTCACTTTCCCGAGAACTTCGACCGTCCGTATCTGGCCAACAGCATCCAGGACTTCTGGCGTCGCTGGCACCTGTCGCTGTCCAGCTGGTTACGTGACTATCTGTATATTCCGCTGGGTGGCAATCGCAACGGCACCTGGAAAACCTACCGCAACCTGTTCCTGATCATGGCCATCGCCGGCCTCTGGCACGGTGGCGATAGCTGGAATTATCTGCTGTGGGGCAGCGCCCATGGCATTGCGTTGTGTGTGAATCGTGCCTGGAACAGCTCTTCCCTGCCCCCGGTGCCGCCGGTGCTTTCCCATGGCCTGACACTGCTGTTCGTGTGCCTGGCCTGGACACTGTTCCGCGCCCCCGACTTTCATAGCGCGCTGAGCCTGTATGCCGGACAGTTCGGCCTGCAGGGCATCGCCCTCGGTGACGAACTGTCCACGACCCTGCGCCCGGTACACGGCCTTGCGGGTTTGCTGGGAGTGTTCGGTGTCGTTGCACCACTGCTGCGCCCTTACTGTGAGAAACAACTGGGCGGCCTTTCGCTCTACACCGCCGCCCTTTGGCCCATCGCCGGTTTCATGCTGTCGTTCGCACTGATCGCCAGTCGCGAAACCGTACCCTTCCTGTATTTCCAATTCTGATGACGATCCCCAAGCACACCCCGCCCTCCACTCAGCCTGATCTGGCGACACGCAACAGTCGGTTGGCAGGCGTGGCGCTGCTGATATTCCTGGTCGTCGGGCTGCTGTCCACTGGCCGTCTGATCGTTTCAGGGCAGATCTCGCTGCTACCCGATAAGGTACTGGCCCCGCAGATTCTTGACGGCGATATCACTCACCGGATTGCCAAGGAACTGTCGAACGCTTACCTCCCCACGACCTTCGCCGAGCTGGAGCGCGGTGCCAGTTGGCTGCTCCTCAATGACACCGGGCCGAGGGTTCGCTCGGGTTGTCCTGACTGGTTGTTTTTGGCCGATGAGCTCAAGGTCAATCATCAAGCACAGCGCAATGCCGATGCCAAAGTCCAGGCAGTGATTGATCTGAAGCAGCAGCTCTCCCAACGTGACATCAGCCTGCTGGTGGTCATCGTTCCAGACAAGAGCCGCATCGCTGCCGGGCAGCGTTGCGCACTGCACCGCCCGGCCGCTCTCGAAGGGCGCATCCAGGCATGGACCTCGAAGCTGGATGTGGGTGGCGTGTCGAATCTGGACCTCACCGGTGCGCTGACGCCACTGGGGGCCAGTGCCTGGTTGCGCACCGATACGCACTGGAGCGAATCTGGCGCGAAGGCAGCGGCCGAGGCCATCGCGCAGCGCCTGAAGACCCTGGGCATCAGCGCAACGCCACGCAGGTCGTTCAACGAAAGTCATGCCTCGCTCGCGGTGCGGCCTGGCGACCTGGTCCATCTGGCGGGCATCGACTGGCTGCCGCTCAAATGGCAACCCGCACCCGAAATGATCGCCCAGACCAGCACCCACGAACTTCCCGTTGCGTCAGCCGCCAGCCCTGACACCGAGGCAGACCTCTTTGGCGATGCCGACCTCCCCAATACCGTGCTCATCGGCACTTCATTCTCACGCAACTCCAACTTCGCAGGGTTTGTGCAGCAGGCACTGGGCGCCCCCGTAGGTAACTTCGCCAAAGACGGCGGAGCGTTCTCTGGTGCTGCCAACAGCTACCTCAACAACCCGGCCTCCAAAGAAACGCCGCCAAAGCAAATCATCTGGGAGATCCCGGAGCGGGACCTGCAGTCGGCTTACATCGACCCCATTGCCTATCGCTCGCTGCGGTAAGCCTATTGCCGGCACGCCTTATCGCATTGACAGCCACAACCGCGATGAGCTCGCAGCCCCTACCAAAAGCGGTCGGTGAAACAGGGCCGCTACCATCGCCATAAATGGGGCATTACACCCACCCAACCGGGCGGTTACCACCTAATTTGAGGAATATTCCCCCCTCACCCTTTCTCTCGCTTGGAACACTCAAAAACAGCCCGTTAATTAATTTGAGCTTTTTCTTCGCCCTATTGAAATGGCTCATTAGTTGCAGCCCCCCCTGGTACCCGCAACAGCTGTCGTCCCGGACATCATGGAGACGGCGGGGCTAGCCAGATTCGGCATGAGGCGAGGGGTGAAAAATGAAACGCGCGACATCGCCATGCAGCTCCATCACCTTGCTGCTCAGGTCAAGCCCGCCCTGTGCGATGCTCCTTACCCTGACCACCGCCAACGCCGTGCCGCTGGATGATTTCGGCCCGCCACCACCGATAGCCCCCTCGGCGTTTACCAACCCGCTGGCCGCCCCCAAGGCCGCGCGGGCCGTTTATGTTCGCCCTGATCGGCGCGCTGTTCATCCTGCAGGTGATCCTGATGTACACCTTCTGGAGCTATTAATGTTCCGCGGAAAAGTGAGAACTGGTGATGGCATCCTCTAATAAATCAATTGCTCGTATCACGAAAAGGCCGATAACCCTTTATAAGCAGGTCGCTCAGTTGTGCCTAATGTTTATCGCGCTGCTGATTATGCTGGCGTTGTCCGCTGCAATGGCGATGGAGTTGACACTTGGAGCGCTCTGACGAGCCCGGTAAAAAAAAGCAAATCATCCTCTTGGTATCGGCGAATGCTGTGGTTGATCGGTATTTGCATCAAAACTCTGGCGCTTGTATGAAGATCGCAACGCCTGTAGAAGAGCAGCTTTGGCGATTGGCTGTTGTTAATTTCATTGAGCATGCGCTGGATCAAGTCGGGCGCGTGTTCCTCCATGAACCACGCTGCGGTGCTGATCAGTGAATCCGAATCCTTCGAGGGCAAAGCAATGCCAACGACTGAAGAAGCTGTGTACGCAGCAGCCAGGCTTCGCGCCAGCTACCGGGGAGAAAACGAAGCCATGGCCGCAGTCAAGGCTCTCGAAGCCGTGGCGATATTGAAAGAAACACTATCCGGAGATAAGTACCAGGAAGCGCTTGAGAAACTCTATCTTGAGTACTCAAAACCTTGATTTATCTGTGCCGCATTCATGTTCGCCATGCTGACTCCAATGTCGCGACACAATTTGCTGATACGCGAAACGTGTCGCGACACTTGCCATTCGACGAAGAACACCAGGAGCGCGCCTACACTGAAATGCACAACGATTGAGCGGACATGGAGCTCCACGCATGCGCACTAGCGCCCTTGTGATTCTCCTTATCAGTTATGCGGTGCTGATGGTGCTTTTTTTCAAGCTTAATGCTCAAAACAATCGACGCCGCCGAGAAGGTCTTTACCAAGCCTTTGAAACCACAATGCGACAGCATGGGATCAAGTCTTTCGAGATCCTCAAGGAAAGTATTTTTATCGGCAACAACTTTCGGCCGTCAGAACTGTACCGGATATTGTTAGACGATTCCGGGCACTACTTTCTTTACCAGCACGCCAGCAATACACAGCCGATTTTCATGCCGCTGACCGAGGAGCGAGCGTTACAAGCTGCACAGGGTGAGATAGGAATTCAGGCATAGATCCTTTTCGGAGAGTTGCCGGCTAACTTGCAAACGATGGCGCTGTTCAAGGTGAACACCGGCACGCGGGAGCAGGAAGTCTGCAAGCCGAGATGGGACTGGAAGATCTCGCTACCGGAGCTTGGGACCTCGCGTTTCTACGCAAACTTTCAATCGCTGATTAACCAAACACTGGCAGATTTTACGTAACAATGCAGACCTCAATACGGCGCATGCGTTTTCACACAGCCTGGACCAAAAGCGGCCGCCTGGATCGTTCGCTAATCACCCAGCCCCCGCGGCTGGCATTGTCTATGTTCGCTAGCGAACAGACTTCGCCCCGATGAATAACCCACACTCATCGGCGGAATGCTGCGCCCGGCGGCGCAACGCCCGCACACCTAGCCTGGCGTAGAACCGCCTTCATTCCACATGCGACCTGCCCTGCGCGGGTCGTACGAAGGATTTCATGCAAAATATCCTGACTCGCACGCTGTCCAGCCTTTGGCGCTCACCGGCCATCTGGCTCAGGTGGAGTGCAGCGCGGCACAAGTTCGAGTACGAGCCCATCCTGCGTTCCGACCTGTTCAATGCGCAGCAGATGGCAGACCACGGTATCGTACTGGCACGCCAACATGTGCTCGGGCGTCTTTCAAGAAAGGACGCCTTGCTGGGCCGCCTGACTGACAACCAACTGCTTCTGGAACGTAGTTGCGCAGCGCTCAAGACCGTACAACTGTCCAGCCGGCGCGCCACCCCTGCGGCGGAATGGCTGCTGGACAACTTCTACCTCATCGAAGAAAACATCCGTACCGCCAGGACCCACCTGCCCGACGGCTACAGTCGCGAGTTGCCACGCCTGGCCGAAGGTCCTTCGGCAGGCCTGCCGCGGGTCTACGACATCGCCCTGGAAACCATCGCTCATGGCGATGGCCGGGTCGACGCGCCAAGCCTGGATTGTTTCATCGCCTCTTATCAGACCATCACGCCGCTGGCCCTAGGCGAGCTATGGGCAATCCCGATCATGCTGCGCCTGGCGCTGATCGAGAACCTACGGCGCGTGGCGTCCCGGGTAATGGCCAACCGGGATGACCGTAACCTTGCCGATGACTGGGCCGATCGATTGATCGAAATGGCCGAGCGCGACGCCAAGAGCGTGGTATTGACCGTTGCCGACATGGCGCGGTCGGCACCGCCGATGACGCCTTCATTCGTTGCAGAGCTGGCGCGCCGCCTGCATGGGCAAAGCGCCGCGCTGATATTGCCCATGGCGTGGATAGAACAAACGCTCGGTGAGTCCGGCCTTACCGTCGAACGCCTGGTGCAGATGGATGCCCAGCAGCAATCCGGTGACCAGGTGTCCATCAGCAACAGCATCGCCAGCCTGCGGTTGCTGGCGGCGACCGACTGGCGCGAGTTCGTCGAGCTGCTCAGTCATGTCGAACAGGTATTGTGCACGGACCCGGCGGATGTCTACGCGAACATGGATTTTGCTACCCGCGATCGTTACCGCCATGTGGTCGAACGCCTCGCCCGGCATTGTGTGCAGTCTGAAACCAAGGTGGCACAAGCCGCCATCGAACTGGCCAGCACCACACAGCCCACGGCCCGTGTAACCTCGCACGTGGGCTATTACCTGGTGGCTGACGGGTTGCTCAGCCTGGAGCAGGCGCTGCACGCCAGCGTGCCGCTGCTCGAACGATGGAAGCGCCTGCTCCAGAGCGCCCCGTTGAAGTTCTACCTGTACCCTGCACTGCTGCTGACACTGCTGTTGGCCTGGCCATTTCTCAGCAGTGCTTATCGCAGCGGCACGCCAACCTGGTGCCTGGTCCTGCTCGCCGTGCCCGCGCTATTGATGACCAGCCGTCTGGCGATCGGGCTGGTCAACTGGCTGGTAACCCTCACGGTAGCCCCGTCGCTACTGCCCCGCCTGGACTACAGCAAGGGCATACCGGCCGAGGCGCGTACGCTGGTGGCGGTGCCTACGATGTTTGCCAACGCTGGCGACATCGAGGCCCTGGCGGAAGGCCTGGAAGTGCGATTCCTGGCCAATCGCGATGCCAACCTGCATTTTGCGCTGCTCAGTGACTTCATGGACGCCCCTGCCGAGGTGATGCCCGAGGATGCCGAATTGCTCGCACTGGCGCGCCAACTGATCGAGGCGCTCAACCACAAATATGCCGATGGCCAGGTCGACCGGTTCTTCCTGCTGCACAGACCCAGGCACTGGAGCTCTACCGAGCGGGTATGGATGGGGCATGAGCGCAAGCGTGGCAAACTCGCCGAGCTCAACGCATTGCTGCGTGACAAAGGACTGCCTGGTAAAGGAAAACAGCGCTTTGCATTGATCGTCGGTGATGTCGCGCCACTGAGTGCCGTACGCTTCGTCATCACCCTGGACACCGATACCTTGCTGCCACGGGATGTCGCGCGTCAGTGCATCGGTACCATGATGCACCCGCTGAACCATCCGGTATTCGATGAACAGAGCGGCAAGATCGTCAGCGGTTACGCCATCCTCCAGCCACGCGTGGGGATCAGCCTGCCCAGCACGGCACGCTCGACCTACGCCCGCCTGTTTGGCAGCGATGCAGGTATCGACCCCTATACCCGCGCCGTCTCCGATGTTTATCAAGACCTGTTCTACAACGGTTCCTTCATCGGCAAGGGCATCTATGCCGTCGACGCCTTCGAACAGGCACTCGAAGGCTGCCTGCCCGACAACCGCATCCTCAGCCATGACTTGATCGAAGGGTGCTACGCCCGCTGCGGGCTGCTCAGCGATGTACAACTGTATGAGGAATACCCGTCTCGCTACAGCGCCGATGCCAAACGCCGACACCGCTGGATTCGCGGAGACTGGCAAGTGCTGTACTGGGCCTTGCCTTGGGCACCGAAACCCCAGGGAGGATTCGCGCCCAACCTTCTGAGCAACCTTGCCCGCTGGAAGATTTTTGACAATCTGCGCCGCAGCCTGGAGCCAGGCGCCTTCCTGGCCATGCTGGCATGGGGCTGGTTGGGTTCGAGCGAGGCCGTCTCCTGGACATTGGCAGTGCTCGGCCTGGTATTTCTCCAACCGGTACTGCAGTCGGTACTCGCGCTGGTACAGAAAGCTGCCGATATTCCATTGGGGCAACACCTGAGCGCGGCATTGCGGACCTCGGGCCAGCATTTCATGCGAGCGCTGTTGTCGATTGTCTGGTTGCCCTCCGATGCGTTGTTGAGCTTCGATGCGATTGGCCGCTCACTGTGGCGCATGCTGGTCAGCAAACGCCGCCTGCTGCAATGGCAACCTTCTCGTGAGGTGGAGCGCTCCAGTGGCAACGATCTGTCCGGCATGTATAAAAGCATGTGGATTGCCCCTGCGCTGGCGCTGCTGCTATTCGCGGCCCTGCTCCCCTCTCTCTATGTACTCGCACTGGCGGCGCCCTTGCTGCTGGTGTGGCTGGCGAGCCCGGCGATTGCCTGGTGGATCAGCCTGCCGACAACACCGACGGGGTTCAGTCCGTCAGCGCAAGACCTGCGATTCCTGCGCATGCTGTCACGCCAGACCTGGGCGTTCTTCGATCGCTATGTGGGCCCTGAGGACAACTGGTTGCCGCCGGACAACGTCCAGGAAATACCCAAGCCGACCATTGCCCATCGCACCTCACCGACCAACATGGGCATGGCCTTGCTCTCTCACCTGGCGGCCCACGATTTCGGTTATCTGAGTACCGGGCGCTTGCTTGAACGCATAACAGCAACCCTTGAGTGCATGGCCGGCCTTGAGCGACACCATGGGCACTTCTACAA
>NZ_JBFUID010000085.1:0-22148 GCF_056402055.1 Pseudomonas sp. P4_C4
GCGGCGCCAACTTACTGTAGGAGCGAGCTTGCTCGCGAWGGTGTGTCAGATACGGTGATGTCAACTGACACACCATCGCGAGCAAGCTCGCTCCTACAAGGATCTTCACGGCCCGCTGGATTTACCCGACGGTCGGTTTTTACACAGAACGTCGACCGGTTGACTACAGTTTGTAGTGTCGGCAGCCAGACTGCCGCGACCGTGGTTGTTCAAAAAGGCCCGGCCACCTACCGGGTTCCACCTGATCAGGAGTGCACGATGGATCTCAGCCGTCGTCAGTTCTTCAAGGTCGCCGGTATCGGCCTTGCAGGCTCTAGCCTGGGCGCGTTGGGCATGGCCCCGACAATTGCCTTTGCCGAACAGGTGCGTCACTTCAAGCTCGCCCACACCCATGAAACCCGCAACACCTGCCCGTATTGCTCGGTCGGTTGCGGCTTGATCATGTACAGCCAGGGTGATACGGCGAAGAATGTCACGCAAAACATCATCCACATCGAAGGTGACGCCGACCACCCGGTCAACCGCGGCACCCTTTGCCCCAAAGGCGCGGGCCTGCTGGACTTCATTCACAGCCCCAGTCGTCTCCAGTACCCGCAGGTGCGCAAGCCTGGCACCACGGAGTGGACGCGAATCTCCTGGGATGAAGCGCTCGATCGCATCGCCGACCTGATGAAGGCCGACCGCGACGCCAACTTCATCGAGAAGAACGCCAAGGGGCAAACAGTGAACCGCTGGCTGACCACCGGTTTTCTCGCGGCGTCGGCATCGTCCAACGAAGCGGGTTACATCACCCACAAGGTGATTCGCAGTCTCGGCATACTGGGGTTCGATAACCAGGCGCGTGTCTGACACGGTCCGACGGTGGCAAGTCTTGCCCCGACGTATGGCCGTGGTGCCATGACCAACCACTGGACCGATATCGCCAACGCGAATCTGGTTCTGGTGATGGGTGGCAATGCCGCCGAAGCGCACCCTTGTGGTTTCAAATGGGTCACCGAAGCCAAAGCCCACAACAAGGCGCGGCTGATTGTGGTCGACCCGCGTTTCACCCGTACGGCCTCGGTGGCCGACTATTACGCGCCGATCCGCACCGGGACCGACATTGCCTTCATGGGCGGGCTGATCAATTACCTGTTGACCGAAGACAAGATCCAGCACGAGTACGTGCGGGCCTATACGGACGTGTCGTTCATCGTCAAGGCCAGCTACGGTTTCGAGGACGGGTTGTTCAGCGGTTACGACGCGAGCAAGCGCAGCTACACCGACAAGTCCGGTTGGGGCTATGAAATCGGCGAGGACGGCTTCGCCAAAGTCGACCCGACCTTGCAAGACCCTCGCTGCGTCTACCAATTGATGAAGCAGCATTACAGCCGCTACACCCTGGAGCTGTCCAGTCAGGTCTGCGGCATGCCCATGGACGCAATGCAGAAAATCTGGGAAGAGATCGCCACCTGCTCGCAACCGGGCAAAACCATGACGATTCTCTACGCGTTGGGCTGGACCCAGCACTCAACCGGCTCGCAGATGATCCGCAGCGCGGCCATGGTGCAATTGCTGCTGGGCAACGTCGGCATGCCGGGCGGGGGCGTCAACGCCTTGCGTGGGCACTCCAATATTCAGGGCCTGACCGACCTCGGCTTGCTGTCCAACCTGTTGCCCGGTTACCTGACCCTGCCGGCCGAAGCCGAACAGGATTACAACACCTACATCGCCAAGCGCGCACTCAAGCCGCTACGTCCCGGGCAGATGTCTTACTGGCAGAACTACGGCAAGTTCCACGTCAGCCTCATGAAGGCCTGGTACGGCGCCAATGCCACCGTCGAGAACAACTGGGGCTACGACTGGCTGCCCAAGCTGGACATCCCCGGCTACGACATCCTGAAAATGTTCGACATGATGGGCAAGGGCGAGGTCAATGGCTACATGTGCCAGGGCTTCAACCCGATCGCCGCCTTGCCGGACAAAAACCGGGTGATGAAGGCGCTGGCCAAACTCAAGTGGCTGGTGGTGATGGACCCATTGGCTACCGAAACCTCGGAGTTCTGGCGCAACGTCGGGCCTTACAACGACGTGGAAACGGCCAACATCCAGACCGAGGTCATCCGCCTGCCCACCACCTGCTTCGCCGAAGAAAACGGTTCGCTGGTCAACAGCGGCCGCTGGCTGCAATGGCACTGGAAGGGTGCCGATGGCCCGGGGCTGGCGCGCACCGACGTGAAAATCATGGCCGAGCTGTTCTTGCGCCTGCGCAAGCGTTACCAGGCCAATGGCGGTGCCTGGGCCGAGCCGATCCTCAAGCTCGACTGGCCCTACAAAATACCGGATGACCCGACGCCGGAAGAGCTGGCCCGGGAATTCAACGGCTACGCCGTCGCCGATGTCACCGACGCCTCGGGCGCGGTGGTCAAGGCGGGTCAGCAGTTGTCCGGCTTCGGCCAGCTCAAGGACGATGGCAGCACGGCATCCGGTTGTTGGATTTTCTGCGGCAGCTGGACCGAGCTGGGCAACAACATGGCCCGGCGTGATAACAGCGACCCTTACGGGATGAAGCAGAACCTCGGCTGGGCCTGGGCCTGGCCGGCAAATCGACGGATCCTCTATAACCGCGCCTCGTGCGACCCGAAAGGCAAACCATGGGACGCGAACAAACGGCTGGTGTGGTGGAACGGCAAGGTCTGGACCGGCACCGACGTGCCCGACTACAAAGTCGACGCCGCACCGGAAGCGGGCATCAACCCGTTCATCATGAACCCCGAAGGCGTGGCGCGTTTCTTCGCCCTCGACAAGATGAACGAAGGGCCGTTCCCGGAACACTATGAGCCGTTCGAGACGCCCATCGGTATCAACCCGATGCACCCCAACAACAAGCAGGCGACCAGCAACCCGGCCGGGCGGATCTTCGATTCAGTCTGGGACTCCCTCGGGCAGGCCAAGGACTTCCCGTATGCGGCGACCAGCTACCGGCTGACCGAACACTTCCACTTCTGGACCAAACATTGCCCGATCAACGCCATTACCCAACCCGAACAATTCGTCGAAATCGGCGAGGTGCTGGCCAAGGAAAAGGGCATTGCTGCCGGTGACCGAGTAAGGGTCAGCTCCAAGCGCGGGCATATCGAAGCGGTGGCGGTGGTGACCAAGCGGATTCGTCCGCTGCAGGTCAACAATCAGGTCGTTCACCAGATCGGTATCCCCTTGCACTGGGGCTTCACCGGCGCTACCCGTCACGGCTACCTGACCAACACCCTGGTGCCGTTCCTCGGCGATGGCAACACCCAGACCCCGGAATCCAAGTCATTCCTGGTCAACGTGGAGAAAGTCTAAATGGCCAGCCAAGACATCATTGCCCGCTCGGCCACCACCACCCCCGCGCCGTCGATACGCGGCGTGGAGGAAGTCGCCAAGCTGATCGACACCACCAAATGCATCGGCTGCAAGGCCTGCCAGGTCGCCTGCTCGGAATGGAACGAGCTGCGTGACGAGGTCGGTCACAACCATGGCACCTACGACAACCCGCAGGACCTCACCGCAGAAACCTGGACGTTGATGCGCTTCACCGAGCACGAGACCGACGCCGGCAACCTGGAATGGCTGATCCGCAAGGACGGCTGCATGCACTGCGCCGAGCCCGGTTGCCTGGCGGCATGCCCCAGCCCGGGGGCGATCATCAAGCACGCCAACGGCATCGTCGATTTCGATCAGGACCACTGCATTGGCTGCGGCTACTGCATTACCGGGTGTCCGTTCAACATTCCACGGATCTCGCAAAAGGATCACAAGGCCTACAAATGCACCTTGTGCTCGGACCGGGTGGCGGTAGGGCTGGAACCGGCCTGCGTGAAAACCTGCCCGACCGGTGCCATCGTGTTCGGCTCCAAGGACGACATGAAGGAACATGCCGCCGAGCGTATCGTTGATCTCAAAAGCCGTGGCTTTGAAAACGCCGGTCTGTATGACCCTGAAGGCGTCGGCGGCACCCACGTGATGTACGTGCTGCACCACGCCGATACGCCAAGACTGTACGCCGGTTTGCCCGATCACCCGGCGATCAGTCCGTTGGTAGGACTGTGGAAAGGCGTGAGCAAACCGTTGGCGCTGCTGGCCATGGGCGTAGCGGTGCTGGCCGGGTTCTTCCACTACGTACGTGTCGGCCCGCAAATCGTCGAAGAGGATGAGCATCCGGAACCGCCGGACAACACCGTGCACGAAGTCGATCCGTCGGTGCATACCTTCGATCCCCGTGGGGAGGGCAGGCCATGAGCAACAAGACGATCCTGCGCTACACCAGTAACCAGCGCACCAATCACTGGCTGGTGGCGATTCTGTTCTTCATGGCCGGGCTGTCCGGGCTGGCGCTGTTCCACCCGGCGCTGTTCTGGCTGAGCAACCTGTTCGGCGGCGGGCCATGGACGCGCATTCTGCACCCGTTCATGGGCGTGCTGATGTTCCTGCTGTTCCTCGGCCTGGTGATTCGCTTCTGGCGCGCCAACTACTTCATCGCCAATGATCGCCTGTGGCTCAAGCGCATCGATCGGGTCGTGAAGAACGAAGAGGAGGGCGTCCCGCCCATCGGCAAATACAACCCCGGGCAGAAGCTGCTGTTCTGGACTTTACTGCTGTGCATGCTGGTGCTGTTGTTCAGCGGACTGGTGATCTGGCGTGCGTACTTCAGCGAGTATTTCGGCATCACCGCGATACGCTGGGCGATGTTGCTGCATGCGTTGGCCGCTTTCGTGCTGATCCTGAGCATCATCGTGCACATTTATGCCGGCATCTGGATCAAGGGCTCGGTCAGCGCCATGGTGCACGGCTGGGTCAGCCGCGGCTGGGCCAGGAAACACCACGAACTCTGGTACCGCCAAGTGACCCGCGACGAAGCACCCAAGCGACCGATCACCAAAAAGGGCTGACATTTGCCAACCATCCTCGAACCTGGAGAAATCGAAGCGGCGGCCAGTTCGCCGCCGTTTCTGTATATGCCACCGCATAACCTGTTCAGCCTGCGCGCCCAGCGCCTGGAAACGCTGGCCGACGGGCACCCGCTGGCCGATTACCTGCGCCTGATTGCCGGGTTGTGCCAGGTGCAGCAACAGGTGCTGGACGACCCGCCGCTGAGCGAGCCCCTCGACCGACAACGCATCGAATTGTGCCAGCAACACGGCTTGCCGCCGTTTGCGGCCGACAGCCTGGCGCGCGAAGACGATTGGCAGCTTTACCTCGATGCCTTGCTGCAACGCTATAGCACACCGTCACAATCTGCCGTGGCCGATGCCGTGCAAACCTTGCGCCTGGCCGGTGCCGGGCAACGCCGCGCCTGGGCGGTGGCACTGGTCAGCGGCCAGTATTCGCTGGTGCCGGCAGCACTGGTGCCGTTTCTCGGTGCGGCGCTGCAAACAGCCTGGAGCCACTGGCTGTTGAGCACGCCCAATCTGCAACTAACCCCCGGTGACAGCCTCAGCCTGTGCCCGGCCTGTGGCTCGCCGGCCATGGCCGGGGTCATCCGCCATCGTGGCAAGTACAATGGCTTGCGTTATCTGGTCTGTTCGCTGTGCGCCTGCGAGTGGCATGTGGTGCGGGTCAAGTGTGTGTATTGCGAACAGAGCAAGGGCCTGGAATACATCAGCCTTGAAGATGACCGCCATGCCGCCAACCAGGCACCGTTGCGCGCCGAAGTCTGCCCCGGTTGCAACAGCTATCTGAAGTTGCTCTATCTGGAGAACGATGCGGATGCCGAAGCGCTGTCGGCAGACCTGTCCAGCCTGATGCTCGACATGCGCCTGACCCAGGACGGTTATCAGCGTTTGGCGCCGAATCTGCTGCTGGCTCCGGGAGACGAATAAGCGCAGCGTCTACACTCTGGCGCGAGGGTCATTCGTTTTCAGGAGCGTCAGATGTCTGCACGCGGTGCCAGCCAACCCCTGCGTCTACCTTCCATCGACAGTTTGTTGCGGCACCCGGCGTGCCTGCCGTTGGCCGAGCGTTATGGACGCGACGCCTTGCTGAATACCTTGCGGCTTTTGCTGGATGAGTTACGCGAAGGGGTGCAGCAGGGTTTGCTCGAACCTGCAGAAGTCAGCGCCGAAGTGTTGGCGGGCAGGGTCGGCGAACGATTGGCAACCCAGCATCGCAGCCATGTGCGCCGGGTGTTCAACCTCACCGGCACGGTGCTGCACACCAACCTCGGGCGGGCGTTGTTGCCCGAAGAGGCGATTGAAGCAGTGCAAATGGCCGCGCGCTATCCGCTCAACCTGGAATTCGACCTGCGCAGCGGCAAGCGCGGTGACCGCGACGACCTGATCGAAGGCTTGATCCTCGAACTCACCGGCGCTGAAGCGGTGACCGTGGTCAACAACAATGCCGCAGCGGTCTTGCTGACCCTCCACAGCCTGGGCGCGCGCAAGGAGGGAATTATTTCCCGTGGCGAACTGATTGAAATCGGCGGCGCTTTCCGCATTCCCGACATCATGGCCCGCGCCGGGGTGAAGCTGGTTGAAGTCGGCACCACCAACCGCACCCATGCCCGTGACTACGAGGCCGCCATTGGCCCGCGCAGCGGTTTGATCATGCGCGTGCATGCGAGCAACTACAGCATTCAAGGCTTCACCACGCGTGTGGCGACGGCTGAACTGGCGCAAATTGCCCACCAACATGGACTGCCGTTGCTTGAAGACCTCGGCAGCGGCAGCCTGCTGGACCTGACCCGCTGGGGCTTGCCCGCCGAACCGACGGTACGCCAGGCGCTGCTCGATGGCGCGGACATCGTTACCTTCAGTGGCGACAAACTGCTTGGCGGGCCGCAAGCCGGGCTTATCGTCGGCCGCAAGGAATTGATCGCCAGGATCAAGAAAAACCCGCTCAAGCGTGCGCTGCGGGTCGACAAAATGACCCTCGCTGCGCTGGAAGCGGTGTTGGCTTTGTACCGCAACCCGGACCGACTCGCCGAGCGCTTGCCGAGCCTGCGCCTGTTGACCCGGCCACAGGCCGATATCCTCGTCCAGGCCGAGCGATTGCGGCCAGCGCTGGCCCAGGTGCTGGGTGAGGGCTGGAGCGTCAGTGCCATGCCGGCACTGGGCATGATCGGCAGCGGCAGCCAACCAGTGGCACGGCTGGCCAGTGCGGCGCTGTGTGTGCGACCACTCACCTCCAAGCGTTTGCGCGGGCGATCTTTGCTGAATCTTGAGGAGGCTTTGCGCGGTTTACCGATTGCGGTTCTCGGGCGCATTGACGATGACGCCCTGTGGCTGGACCTGCGGCAACTGGACGACGAGCCGGCATGGCTGACGCAGCTCGATCAATTACAAGTGGAGGGCCGGACAGGGTGATTGTCGGCACCGCAGGGCACATCGACCATGGCAAAACCGCGCTGCTCCAGGCGCTGACCGGTCAGGCGGGTGACCGGCGCCGGGAAGAGCGCGAGCGCGGTATGACCATCGACCTCGGCTACCTGTATGCCGCGCTGGAGCCGGGAGCGGGCCTGACCGGTTTCATCGATGTTCCCGGGCATGAGCGCTTCACCCACAACATGCTCGCCGGGGCGCAGGGCATCGATCTGGTGTTGTTGGTAGTGGCCGCCGATGACGGGGTGATGCCGCAGACCCGCGAGCACCTGGCGATTGTCCAGTTGCTGGGTATCCCCCGGGCATTGGTTGCGATCAGTAAGTGCGACCGGGTCGACAGCGCCCGAGTACAGGACGTGCGCGAGCAGATCCGTACCTTGCTGGCGCCCGGACCCTATGCCGATGCACCGCTGATTGCGCTGTCGAGCGTGACCGGCGAGGGTATCGAAACCTTGCGCCAACAATTGCTGCAATCCCAGCGTGAAGTTCAGCAACGCAGCACCGAAGGTGGTTTTCGCCTGGCGATCGATCGCGCCTTCAGCGTGGCCGGGGCCGGTATCGTGGTGACCGGCACGGCGCTGTCCGGCCAGGTCGCGGTGGGCGATACCCTGCTGTTGGGGCCACAAGGCAAACCGGTGCGCATTCGTGGCCTGCACGCGCAAAACCAGACCGCCGACCACGCCATTGCCGGCCAGCGCGTGGCGTTGAACCTGAGTGCCGAACGGCTGGCCCTGGAGCACATCCATCGCGGCCACTGGCTGCTGTCCGCCGGCTTGTACGCACCGACACAGCGCCTGGACATCGAGATGCAGTTACTCCCCGGCGAATCCCGCGCCTTCGAGCACTTTCAACCGGTGCACGTGCACCTCGGCACCCAGGACGTCATCGGTCGAGTCGCCTTGCTCGAAGGCACCGGCCTGGCGCCCGGTGGGCGGATGTTTGCGCAACTGTTGCTCAATACGCCGGTGCATGCGGTGAGAGGCGATCCGCTGGTCCTGCGCGATCAAAGTGCCCAACGTACGCTGGGTGGCGGCCGGGTGCTCGATCCGTTTGCACCCACCCGGCAACGCCGCAGCCCCGAACGATTGGCGCAGCTGGTCGCGCTGGCGAACAGCGCAACGCTGGAAGATGTATTGCCGGCATTGCTGGCCCATAGCGACAGCGGGATCGATCCGCAGCGCCTGGAACGGCAGTTCAACCGACCGCGCAGCAGTTGGGTGTTGCCCGCTGACGTGCGCTTGATCGACACCCGTCAAGGCGCGTTGCTGTTTAGTGCCAGTCGTTGGGAATCCTTGAAAGCGCCTTTGGTGGATCAGCTCGCGCGTTTCCATCTGCTCGAACCGGATCAGATGGGGCCGGACCGGGATCGCCTGCGTCGATTCACCGGCAGCGCGCTGGAGCGCTCGACGTTTATCAGCCTGCTCGACGAGTTGCTGGCCAGCGGCGACATCGCCAGCAGCGGTCCGTGGTTGCATCTGCCCGGGCATCAGGTGCGCTTGAGTGAAACGGACGAAACCCTGTGGCTGCACTTGCAGCCGTTTTTCGAACAGGCCGGCTTCGACCCGCCGTGGGTGCGCGACCTGGGGCATGAGGAAGCGGACGTGCGCGATTTGCTGCGCAAAATGGCGCGCCTGGGCTTGATGCACCAGGTGGTGCGCGATCTGTTTTACACCGACAGCATGATCCACCGATTGGCGGCTATGCTGTTGCAACTGGCAGACGCCAACCCGGTGATTCAGGTGGCGGCGTTTCGTGATGCCGTGGGCCTGGGGCGCAAGCGCAGCATTCAGATACTGGAGTACTTCGACCGTATCGGTCTGACGCGACGCTTGGGTGATCGCCGGCAGATTCGCCTGGACAGTGCGTTGGCCCAGCACACAGAGCACTGATTCAAAGGCATGACTTCAAGGAAGGCAATCGCGCCCGGTGGCGCGGCCGGGCTTCAAACCCGGTTGGGGACGGCATCCGTTCCCGGGCAGGTTCGACTCCGGCTGCCTTCCGCCAATCAACCCCAAACTTTCTGACTCAACCCAATCCCTTGTGGGAGCGAGCCTGCTCGCGTCAGCCATGCGCGGTTAACATTCTCTGTTTGAATGCAACGGGATCGAATGGGCGAGGTTTTCCGCTGGATTCACCTTCCCAAAGGGCGGCACGGATCGTTTCGAGTTCAGCGCTGCGCTCCTGTTCACGTCGGATCAGATCGCGAATATATTCGCTGTCGTTGGTGTAATGGCCTGCTTCTATCTGCGCTTTGATCCAGTTGTCTTGCTGGTCAGTCACAGTGATGGTTTTTCGTACGGTTCCCATGATCGGGCCTCCACGGAGATGGTCGACTGCGTGCTACCAATCATACTATTGGTGCGGTATCGAGCAGGCGAGCTCTATTGCGATCCATCCAGTCCGAACAGAATTTGCAGCTTTGCGGCAAGCCCTAATGCCAGTCAGTTAAGCGAAATCTGTGTAGGAGCGAGCTTGCTTGCGAAAGCGGAGTATCAGTCAACATTGATGTTAAAGCTAACGGTCCCTTCGCGGGCAAGCCCGCTCCTACAGGTTTTGGGTCTTGACTGACTGGCATGACGGCAAGCCCGCTCCAACAATTGAATGCATTCCAAACATTGCCGAATGCTTTCCTCAGAACCCCAGCGGGTACTGAATCACTACATATATCCGGTCTATGTCATCACCCGCCTGCGCCTCATTGGCCCGGTGTGAAACGTGCGACACCTGCACTGACAGGTCCTTCGCCGCACCCGTTTGGACGATGTACTTCAAATCAATGTCTCGCTCCCAGTGTTTGCCCCCATCACCTTGTTGCGGCGCGAAGGTGCCGGTTGCCGGGTCGAACGGGTTGTAGGCCCCGCCTTGTGGCGCATGGGTGCCGTCGATATGGTCGCCGGTGACGTAGCGGGTCATGAACTTCAGGCCGGGTATCCCGAGTGCAGTCAGGTCCAGGTCGTAACGAACCTGCCAGGAGCGTTCGCGGGCGCCGTTGAAGTCGGCGTACTTGATTGAGTTGGCCAGGTAGATGGAGTCGCCACCGACGAAATCGAACGGTGTATCACCGTCGACCTTTTGATAAGCCAGGGTGAACCCATGGGCGCCCAGCGTGTATCGGCCGGACAGGCTGTACGCCGTATTGTCGATGGCACCGGCCAGCGCCTGACCGGTGTCCCGGGTGTGATACAGGTTGGCGTCGAGGAACACCCCGGACTGCTTGAAGTGCAGGTTGCCGTAGTACTGGTGCCAGGTGTCGGTCAACTCCGAGGCGTACAGGGCGCCGCCGACCGGGTTCTGGGTAAACAGGTCGGCGCCGACAAACGAAATGCCGCCGGCCTCGGTGTTGGCGCCATAACCGAAAAAGTTGCCCTTGCCTGAAGCACTGTCCTGATTCTTGAACGCCGTGAAGTGCCCGGCTTGCAGGTTCATGCCGTCGATTTCGCGGCTGTTGAGCAGAAAACCTGTGGCGTACTCCGGCTGCAGGCGCTTGTCCGCGGTGTCGAATACCGGGCTTTCGACCTCCATTTCACCAAACGCCAGGGTGGTTTTCGAAGCCTTGAGCTTGATCGCGCCGCCACCGCTGGAGTAGTCGTTTTCGCTGCGGCCGTCACTGCCCACCGGCAGCAATCCGGTCCCGGAATGGCCCTTGCCGCCATCGAGCTTCAATCCCAGAAAGGCATGGGCATCGAGGCCGAAGCCGACGGTTCCCGGCGTGAAGCCGGATGCAAAAGCGCCGATAAAACCTTGAGCCCATTCGGCTTTGTAGCTCTTGCCGGTCGGCGAGGGGGATCGATAGTCGCTGTTCAGATAGAAGTTTCGGCTGAGCACGCCAAGCGTCGCTGCGTCGAAAAATCCTTCTGCGCCTTGCGCCGATTCATCCGCCAGTGTGTGGGTAGCGAACAGGCAGAAGCACAGGGCAATCGTCACCCTGAAGTCTTGCGGGAAGAGAGTCATCAATGGCTCACCACAGGGGGTAGCGACTGCGATGATTCACTGTAGGAGCGAGCTTGCTCGCGATGGTCTCAATAGCGCCGCGTTCAGTCGGTAAACACGCGTTATCGTTAACGACCATCGCGAGCAAGCTCGCTCCTACAGGAGTCCGCCCGCAGGCGCTGGTTTTTCAATGGACCTTAATGGCCTTCGGATGCACCAAACATGGTTTTGGCGTAGATCAGGCCCAGACCGTAGGCACCGCCGTTGGCAATCGAGGTTTTCACCGTTTCGTCGTAGGTCTCGCCGCGCGCCCAGTCACGTTGCAGTTCCAGCAGGTATTGCAGCGAAGTCATCGGCCGGGCGCCGATCTGGATCATGCGCTGCATGGCCATTTCATGGGCTTCGGTGCTGACGTCGCCACAGGCGTCGGCAATCACATACACCTCGAAACCCTGGTCAATCGCCGACAACGCCGGGCCGACGATGCAAACGGACGTCCATAAGCCGGCGAGGACAATCTTCTGCTTGCCGATGGCATTGACTTGCACGGCAATGCGCTCGTCTTCCCAGGTGTTCATGCTGGTGCGATCGATGACGTTGTGTTCCGGGAACACAGCCTTGATTTCGTCGAAGATCGGCCCGGAAAAACTCTTCTCGGCGACGGTGGTGAGGATGGTCGAGACCTTGAAGCCACGGGCTGCCTTGGCCACCAGTGCGGCGTTGTTGCGCAGGGTCACGGCGTCGATCGACTTGGTCGCGAAGGACATCTGCGACTGGTGGTCGATCATGATCAGGGTGTGGTCGGTCGGGGTCAGCAGGGTTTTGCCGGGGGCTGCTTTTGCAATGGCCATGACAGGGTCCTTACGGGGTGAGTGAGGACGTCATGGTTACGTAGATCGAACCGGGAATATTGAATCGGTGTGCTGTCTTTGATGCCCGCTGCCCAACTGGTTTATGACTACGTCGAAGCCGACGCCGACGCAAGACCGATGGGTAGGCCAACAAGGAGTCGTTGCTGGTGTCGATCAACTTGAGTGAGATCCATTACTCGTAGCAAAAATTGTATTTTGGCGTAACCAGGTTTGATTACCTTGTTCTCGTCCTACAAATTAACTTCTCTTTTGTTGATTGACCCTGTGGGAAACTTCCGAAAGTGCCACAGGGGGATGGAGAATTAACTTCAGATGCTTCATCGTTTATCGACGGGGAGACAATAATTGTCTCTCCGGGTTACGGCTTCTATGTATTAAAAGGAATTTAAGGGCTGTGGATGGCAACTCTTCGTATAGAGTTGGTCGCCGTTCTGAATTCCAGTCTTATTTATCTTCGTGATGGTTCTTACTGTTACGCGGGTGTCAGGAGGAATGATGACTGCAAGTAGTTTTCAAAACGAAGTGCCCAAGGCTCGAGTTAATATCAAGCTCGATTTGCACACGGGCGGAGCACAGAAAAAAGTCGAGTTGCCACTGAAGTTGATGGTGATGGGCGACTACAGCAACGGTAAGGAGCAGCGCCCGCTGTCCGCAAGAAACAAAATGAACATTGACAAGAATAATTTCGACAGCGTTTTGTCCGAGTATTCCCCAGGCCTGAAGCTGGCAGTGGAAAATACGCTGGTCAATGACCACTGCGACACCTCTGTGGAATTGAGTTTTCGGGCCATGAAAGACTTTGAGCCGGAACAGGTGGCGCGGCAGATTCCACAGCTGCGTGCACTGTTGGCCATGCGCAACCTGCTGCGCGATCTCAAGTCGAACCTGCTGGACAACGCGACCTTTCGGCACGAGTTGGAACGTATTCTCAAAGATGATGCCCTGAGTGACGAACTGCGTGCCGAACTGGCTGCCCTGGCTCCAAAAGAAGTTCGTTAATATCCCTTCGGTTCGCTTCAAAGGAAAACTCTAAATGTCCGTTGAACATTCTTCCGCGCAATCGCGTGGCGATACAGTGTTGTCTGAAGAAAGCCAGGGTATATATAGCGCTTTGTTCAGCAAGATCAATCTGAGTCCAGTAGAAGAGTTGGCCGGTTTCGACGCCTTTCAGGACAATGAAGCATTGTCCGAGGCCTCTACCGATGAGCGCGTGACCGCCGCCGTCAGCGTTTTCCTGAACTTGCTCAAGCAGTCTTCACATAAAGTCGAGCGTCTGGACAAGGCACTGCTCGATGAGCACATTGCATCGTTGGACGAGCAGATCAGTCGCCAGCTCGATGCCGTCATGCACCATCCAGACTTCCAGCGCGTCGAGTCGACCTGGCGTGGCGTGAAATCGCTGATCGACCAAACCGATTTCCGCCGCAACGTTCGCATCGAGTTGCTGGATATCAGCAAGGATCATTTGATCCAGGACTTCGACGACGCACCGGAAATCGCCCAGAGCGGGTTGTATTTCCATACCTACATCCAGGAATACGACACGCCGGGTGGCGAACCGATCGCTGCAGCCATTTCCAATTATGAATTCGACCGCAGCCCTCAGGATGTTGCCTTGCTGCGTAATGTTTCCAAGGTGGCGGCGGCAGCACACATGCCGTTCATTGGTTCTGTCGGACCGGCTTTTTTCGGCAAGGAATCGATGGAAGAAGTGGCTGCGATCAAGGACATCGGCAACTACTTTGACCGCGCCGAATACATCAAGTGGAAAGCCTTTCGCGACAGTGACGATGCCCGTTACATCGGCCTGACCATGCCGCGGGTGCTCGGTCGTCTGCCTTACGGTCCTGACACCATTGCGGTGCGCAGCTTCAACTACATCGAAAGCGTCAAGGGGCCGGACCACGACAAGTACCTGTGGACCAACGCCTCGTTCGCTTTTGCCGCGAACATGGTCAAGAGCTTCATCAGCAACGGCTGGTGCGTGCAGATCCGTGGCCCACAGTCGGGTGGCGCGGTCACCGGCCTGCCGATTCATCTGTACGACCTGGGCACCGGCAATCAGGTGAAAATTCCCTCTGAGGTGATGATTCCCGAGACGCGTGAATTTGAATTCGCCAACCTCGGTTTCATTCCTTTGTCGTACTACAAGAATCGCGACTACGCGTGTTTCTTCTCAGCCAACTCCAGCCAGAAACCCGCCCTGTACGACACCGCCGACGCCACCGCAAACAGCCGTATCAACTCGCGTTTGCCGTACATATTCCTCCTGTCGCGCATCGCTCACTACTTGAAGATGATCCAGCGCGAGAACATCGGAACCACCAAGGATCGTCGCTTGCTGGAGCTTGAGCTCAACAAGTGGATCGGTGGGCTGGTCACCGAAATGACCGACCCCGGCGACGATTTGCAGGCTTCGCACCCGCTGCGTGAGGCGAAGGTGACGGTGGAAGACATCGACGACAACCCCGGCTTTTTCCGCGTCAAGTTGTACGCCGTGCCGCACTTTCAGGTGGAAGGCATGGACGTCAACCTGTCACTGGTTTCGCAGATGCCCAAGGCCAAAGCCTGAGTCTGTTCAAGCCCAAGTCATTTCGTAGGGAACGAATGTCATGAAGATCGACCGCCCCTTGTGGGCCGCGGGGGCGTTGCTGTCTCCGCAGCAATTCCAGCAGCAGGCGCGCTGGGAAGCCTGGACCAATGAGTGCCTTGCGCACCTGTCGTTGGTACACCCCTGGGGTGTACAAGCAGTGGAAGTTGATCTGCAGGCACTGCGCCTGGGCAAACTCAAACTGACCAGGCTGCACTTGCGCATGGCCGACGGCACCCTGGTCGATACCGATCATGTCGATCGCCTGCCTCCTGCACTGGAGTTGGCTCGGCAGCTGCCTGATGACAGTCAGAACGTCACGCTATTGCTGGCGTTGCCGCTGGAACAGGGCAATGGTAACAACTGCCTGTTCGACGGGGGCAGGGCCGATCGACCGATGCGCTATCGCCAGGCCTGGCGCAAGGTTCAAGACGTGTTCGCCGATGAGGTGCAATCAATCGGGGTGCTGGAGCACGCCTTGAGCTTGCGCCTGGAAAACGATGACAACGCCGATTACCTGACTTGCCCGATTGCCCGCCTGACACGCGACGGGCAGGGGGGCTGGATACTCGACCCGGGCTACGTACCGCCGTTGCTCAGCTTTGCTGCTCACCCGGGTTTGCTCACCCAACTGGACAACCTGTTGACCCAGTTGGCTGCCAAGCGTCAACGGCTTATGGGCATGCGGCGCGAGAGTAATCAGCGCATGGCGGACTTTGCGGTGGCCGATGTGTCGTTGTTCTGGCTGCTCAATGCCTTGAACAGCTATCAACCCGTGTTGGCTGACCTCAAAGCGCATCCGGGGCGCCATCCCGAACAGGTCTATCTGGAACTGGCCAGACTGGCCGGAAGCCTGCTGACCTTTTCGCTGGAACATGACATCGAGCAGATTCCTGCCTATCGGCACGAACACCTGGAAACCGTCTTCCCGCCGTTGATGAGCACGATTTCCACCTTGCTGGAAGCCAGCCTTCCGTCCCGGGTCATCGCCCTGGAGTTGCAGGAAACGGGCGCCAACCGCTGGCAAGTCAGTCTCAACGATGCCCGCTTGTGTGAGCCTGGCGGCGCGGACTTCTATCTGTCCGTGCGTTGTCGCCTGTCGGCCGCGCAGTTGCAGAGCCAGTTTCCTCGACTGTGCAAGATCGGTACGCCGGATGAGGTGGATCAGTTGATCAATGCTGCGCTGGACGGTGTGCCCATGCAGTCGCTCAGCCATGTGCCCGCCGCGATTCCACTGCGACTGGAAAATCAATACTTCGCCCTTGATCTCAATCATGCCAAGGGGCTGGCGATGCTGGCCGCGGGGGTCTGCGCACTGTATGTGCCGAGCACACTGGTCGAGGTCAAGCTTGAACTGTTTGCGGTGTTGCGCACATGAACGGAAAAACCGAAAAGCAAACCCGCTCACCGCTGAATATCGACGTCCTGTTGCAGGACAGCTACCTGCTGGTGGTTGAACTGCGCCAGGCTCGATCAGCGCAAGACAGCCCGGGGCTGTGGTCACGTTGTGCCGACCAGATCGAATACGTTCGCCAGGCTCTTGAACAGGCCGGTTTGAGTCGGCGCAGCATCGACTACATCAGCTACGCCCAATGCGCGTTGCTCGATGAAACCGTGCTCGGCCATACCAAGGGCGAAGATCATGCTTCCTGGGTCAGCGAACCCTTGCAGGCGAAATTCTTCAGCCGTCACCAGGCCGGTGAGTTTCTGTATGAAGACATGCGCGAAGTGCTGCGCGAGCCCGCACCGGATCGGCAGGTGCTGACGGCATTCCAGCGGGTATTGATGCTGGGTTTTCGCGGTCGCTATCGCGAGTTGAATGATCCTGATCGTCTGCAACTGCTGGCAGCGTTGAATGCGCAGGTTGCGCCACTGCAGCTCAACCATGGGTTAGCGACACAAGCGGGCATCGGCTACCGATCCGGCAGCTGGCGTTGGCAGCGCTCCCCGCTGGCCAATGTAGTGTTGGCGGGGTTGTTGCTCATGGGGATCTGGCTGGGACTCGATCACCTGTTGGGTGGCGTCATCGCCAACCTCCAGCCAGGCCAGGCGTGAGTAACCGATGACGTACAAACTCAATCGACTCCTCTGGCTTTGGGCCGGCACGCTTGTCCTGGCATTGCTAGCCATCATCCCGCTGACGGCCTGGACACGTGCAACGGCGGTTTTGCTCGTGGTGTGCGTTGCCATCGCGGTCTGGATCAGGATCGGGCGGCGGGCCAAGCGTCAAGCCGGGTCACTGGTGCTGACCGCTAACCTGACGCTGCCACCGGCGGATTATTGTCAGCCGGTGGTGTTGGTCTGTGGTGATGGCCTGGACGGTCTGTTCGGCCCAGTTGCCGATGATTCGCTGGCGTTGCGCAAGACCGGGCAAGGTTGCTACCTGCGGGTGCCAGATCTGATGCAACTGCCGGAGCTGATAGATGGCGTATTGGCCCGTCGACCAGCATGGAGCGGGCAGCTTGCTGTCATGTTCGTTTCCAACCCGGGCGAGCATGGCGACCGCGCCGTGCTGGCAGGACAGGTGCGGGCTTTTTGTCATCAGATTGCCTTGGTTCGCAAACGCGGGATTCCATTGCCGATGTTGCTGGTCAGTTACCTGCAAGCTTCGCAGGGCGAGGGGGCCTGGTTCAGTTGGGAGGCGGGCCAGACCAGCCCCGAGGTCCGTGAGGCCGGGATGCATGCCAGTCTGGTCGATTGGCAGCAACTGGCGGTTGACGATGTAACGCGTATGGCGCGCATGCATGCCAGCGTTCAAGTGAGCAGCGTTGCGGCATGGCTGGAAGAGGCGGTACTGCCGGACCTGGCCGCGCGTGACCGCCGCCATTCGATCAGCCCCGCGGTGGCCATTGCCATCACGCTGGTGCCGGTGTTGCCGCAGACCGTGACGGGGAACCTCTGGCAACAATGGCTGCGCGACAAGCTGTCGCTGTCAGTCGACCGGCAGGTACAGATCGCAGCCGCGGCGCCACTGCCATTCCCTGACCCGTTGCTGCAATTGCTGCCCATCCGTATCCAGCGAACGCCGATACGCCGGGCGGGGGTGATTGCGCTGTGGCTGTTTGTGGCCGCGACTGTGATTGCCTTGGCCAGTTCGGCCTGGCAGAACACGTTGCTGGCGCGTCAGGTCACCGATGACCTGCGTCGCTACACCTCCATGGCGCAATCGACCCCTTTCGACCAGACCGGGATTGTCCAGCGCGAAGTGGCATTGACGACGCTTCGCCAGCACGCCGAGCGTCTGGACAACTATTACCGTCATGGTGCTCCGCTGAAGTTGGGTCTGGGCCTGTATCGCGGCGAACGATTGCGTGCGCCGGTGCTGACGGCGATTGCCAGTCACCGCCCCCCGCCGTCAGCGCCCCTCGCGGTAAAAGTCGCCAAAGCGGTACGTCTGGACAGCTTGTCTCTTTTCAACAGCGGCAGCGCCGCGCTCAAGCCAGAGTCAACCAAAGTGCTGATCAATGCCCTGGTGGACATCAAGGCCCAGCCGGGATGGCTGATCGTCATCGCCGGGCATACCGATGCGTCGGGCAATGACGCGCAAAACCTTCTGCTGTCCCGGACTCGCGCGGCGGCGGTGCGGGACTGGATGCAACGCATGGGCGACCTCCCCGACAGTTGTTTTGCTGTCCAGGGCTTCGGCGCCAGGCAGCCGATCGCCAGCAATGACACCGAGGTGGGGCGCACTGCCAACCGTCGAGTCGATATCCGCCTGGTACCGGAAGCGGGGGCTTGCTCGCATTCCCCAACGATACCGGGCTGACAACCCCAGTCGCGTCACGCGGCATTCATGTTATTGGAAAAGGAGCTTCACATGGCAATTCCCATTTATCTCTGGCTGCAAGATGACGGCGGCGCGAGCATCAAAGGTTCGGTGAACGTGCAAAAACGCGAGGGCAGCATTGAGGTGCTGACCCAGGATCACAGCCTGTACATCCCCACCGACAACAACACCGGCAAGTTGACCGGTGCCCGGGTCCATGCCCCGTTTCTGTTCACCAAGGAAATCGATGCCTCCAGCCCGTATCTGTACAAGGCGGTGACCACTGGCCAGACCCTCAAGAGCGCCGAGTTCAAGTGGTATCGCATTGACGACGCAGGCCAAGAAGTCGAGTACTTCGTGACTCAACTCGAAAACGTCAAGGTAGTGAAAGTCGCGCCAAAAATGCACGACGTCAAAGACCCTTCGAAGGAGAAGCACAACCACCTGGAATTGATTGAGCTGCGTTACGACAAAATCACCTGGACCTTCGTCGCCGGCAACATCATCCACAGCGATTCCTGGAACGAACGCCAGAGCGCCTGACGCGAAAGCACCAGCAGGCAGAACGCTGCCTGCTGGTCTTGAGCGTATCGGCTTGAGCGCCCGTCAGCAGACGCTCAAGCCGGCACATCGAGCTTCAAGCCCACCACCGGCAATACGCCAGGAATTCAGCACAAGGACGCCCCGCATGGCCCATCACTCCACCCGTTTGCTTCGCCGCCTCAATCCTTACTGCGCCCAGGCCTTGAGCGCGGCGGCATCGCTGTGCCAAAGCCGCGCCCACGGGCAGATCAGCATCGAGCACTGGCTACTCAAACTGCTGGAGCAGGGCGAGGGAGACCTGACGCTCATTGCGCGCCGTTACGAATGGGACATCGACGCCCTCTGGCACGGGCTGCTCGAGCATCTCGACAGCTTGCCGCGCAGCGTGCAGGGCAAACCGCAGCTGTGCGGCAAGTTACAGCAATTGATCAAGAACGCCTGGCTGCGTGCATCGCTGGACGACGACAATGACAGCCTGCGCTCGGCCCACCTGCTCGGTGCGCTGCTGGAGACCCCGACACTGTTGGCCTGTGAAGCGGCCTGGCCGATGCTCAGTCTCGCTCCGGTGCAATTGCAGCATTTGCTCCCGCTGCTGGACCAGCACTCCGAAGAACGACCGCACCTGCAACAGGAGCAGGCGCTGGATCGCAAGGCGGTGATCCTCGACAACTCATCGAGTGCTCAACGGTGCGATGCATTGAAGGCGGTGCTGGACAAGTTCACCCAGGACCTGACCGCCAAGGCCCGGGAGGGCGGCATCGACCCGGTGTTCGGGCGTGACGATGAAATCCGTCAGGTCATCGACATCCTCAGCCGCCGGCGCAAGAACAACCCACTGCTGGTGGGGGAACCGGGGGTCGGCAAGACTGCGCTGGTCGAGGGCCTGGCCTTGCGCATCGCCGAGGGCAATGTGCCCGACAGCCTCAAGCCGGTCAGCGTGCGCACCCTCGATCTGGGCCTGTTGCAAGCCGGAGCCGGGGTCAAGGGCGAGTTCGAACAACGCCTGAAAAACGTCATCGAGGCCGTGCAGCAATCAGAAACTCCGGTCCTGCTGTTCATCGACGAAGCCCATACCCTGATCGGTGCCGGCAACCAGGCCGGTGGTGCCGATGCGGCAAATCTGCTCAAGCCGGCCCTGGCTCGCGGAGAATTGCGCACCATCGCGGCCACCACCTGGAGTGAGTACAAACAGTACTTTGAGCGCGATGCCGCTCTTGAGCGACGGTTCCAGAGGGTCAAGGTCGACGAACCGGACGATGCCAGTGCCTGCCTCATGTTGCGCGGCCTCAAAGCCCGCTACGCCAGCTACCACGGCGTGCACATCGAAGACGCGGCGGTAGAGGCGGCGGTCAGCCTGTCGCGGCGTTATCTGACGGGTCGCCAGTTGCCGGACAAGGCTGTCGACCTGCTCGACACCGCCAGCGCACGGGTACGCATGAGCCTTGACTGCGAACCGCAGGTGCTGGTGCGCCTCAAAGCCCGAATGGCTGCCCTGGACCTGGAGCGCCAGGCACGGCAAGAGGATCAGCAACTGAGCGGCGACGTCACCGATCAACGGATCGCCCTGATCGCGCAGCAATACGCGCAATTGCAGCGGGAACAAATCGACCTGGTGCGGCAATACCAGAACGAGCTCGAACTGACCCGACAGCTGCTCGACGCACGCCAGGCCGAACCACCACGGATGGAACACTGCGCCCGGTTGCAGCGACAACTGAGTGAGATTCAGGGCAATCAGCCGCTGCTTTTGCTCGACGTAAACCCGCGCAGCGTGGCTGAAGTGATCGCTGACTGGACCGGCGTGCCGCTGGGCAGCCTGCTCAAGGATGAACAAGCCAACCTGCTGGAACTGGAACAGCAACTCAGCGAACGGGTGATTGGCCAACCCCATGCCCTCAGTGCCATGGCCCAACGCCTGCGCGCGGCCAAGACCGGCCTGACTGACGAAAAGACGCCTTTGGGCGTGTTCCTGCTGGTGGGCACCAGCGGAGTCGGCAAGACCGAAACGGCCCTGGCCCTGGCCGACAGCCTGTTCGGTGGCGAAAAGTCACTGATCACGATCAATCTTTCTGAATACCAGGAAGCCCATACCGTCAGCCAGCTCAAGGGCTCGCCGCCCGGCTACGTCGGCTACGGGCAGGGCGGGGTGCTCACCGAGGCCGTACGCCAACGACCCTATAGCGTCGTGCTGCTCGACGAGGTGGAGAAAGCCCATCGTGACGTGCTTGACCTGTTTTATCAGGTGTTCGATCGCGGCTGCATGCGCGACGGCGAAGGCCGCGAAATCGACTTTCGCAACACCGTCATTCTCATGACCTCCAACCTGGGGAGTGATGAGCTGCAAGGTTTCTTGCAGGAGCAACCCGAAGCCTCGGACAGCACCTTGCACGAACTGCTACGGCCCATTTTACGCGAGCATTTTCAGCCGGCCTTGTTGGCCCGCTTCCAGACGCTGATCTATCGACCGCTGCAAGCCGAGGCCCTCAAAGGCATCGTCGCCATCAAGCTCGCCCAGGTCGGCAAACGCTTGCAGCGTCACTACGCACTGCACTGCCGGATCGAAGTCGCGCTCAACGACGCCCTGGTCGCCGCCTGCCTGTTGCCCGATACCGGCGCCCGCAACATCGACAGCCTGCTTGACCAGCAGATTCTGCCGGTGCTCAGCCAACAGTTGTTGCAGCGTCAGGCCGCTGGGCAGAGCACCCATGGCGTGACTTTGGGTTACAGCGACGAAGAGGGGATCACCCTGCAATTCACCAACACGCTGGATAGCGCGGCGAACACCGCCATGGAGGTCTGAACATGCTCAACGAACTGCGCACTTTCTTCGACCACAGCCGCCACACACTCTGGGTCCGCGAGCTGGACGCCCCCCTCAACGTCCTGGCCTTCCACGGCGAAGAGCACCTCAGCCAACCCTTCAGCTACTACATCGAGTTCACCTCCAGCGAGCTCGACATCGACGCCGAACGCCTGCTCGGCCAACCCGCCAGCTTCAGCCTGCATGCGCTGCCGGAAAAGGTCTCGTCCCTGATCTTCGAACCGCCCGAGGTCAAGCCGCTGCGCACCTTGCACGGGGTGATCGGTGGCTTCAAACGCCTGTCCGCCTC
>NZ_JBFUID010000086.1:0-21123 GCF_056402055.1 Pseudomonas sp. P4_C4
GGGGGGGGCGGGTAATGACGTCCTCGTCGGTGGCGCAGGTAACGACGTGATGAGTGGCGGCGTCGCCGGCAACGATATCTTCGCGTTTGCCCCAGGCTTCGGCAACGATACGATCCTGAACTTCGGAACCAACCCGGCCGCAGGGCAGGACTTGCTCGATATCACGGGGATGGGGGTCACCAGCGCGGTGTTCGCGACCAACGTGAGCATAACGGCAGACGGGGCGGACACGCTGGTCGGGATCGGAGCGGACTCCATCCGCCTTGTGGGTGTCAGCAGTGCGACCGTTGATCAGACGGACTTCATTCTGGTCACTTGAGGTACTGGTCAGTACTGTCGCAGGGAGCGTGGACCGCGGAGGGGAGGGCAATGGATGCCCTCCCTTTCTCTTTTCACTCGATTGTCCATTGGCTATCGGGGGGGGGGGCAGCAGCGTTTACCTTCTGCCGCAAAGGTTCGTCAACGCTCTGGAAGTATCAGGTGTTGGATCTAGAGCGCATGGGGATGGACTGCTGCAACGATATGAAAAGCCCGACCGAGCAGTCGTGCCGGTTTTAACCATTCGGGTCAGGTTGAAGTTTTTGCGCAATCCATACGTCAGTCCTGATGCTCTTTTGTTGAACTCGGGCTGAAAGCACTTCTCCAAAGAGAGTGTGGGAATATTTCCCACGAGACGATGCTAGCTGGCTCTGAGGGATCGTGCGGATACCGCAGTTGCTCGTTTTTGCTGCAGACTTATGGCCGTGCCGGTTGGCTGGCCGCTCCAATGGGCGGCCGGGAACTCACTGGACTTTGCGTTCGATACGGAGATGACGACGCAACTCCAAGCGGAGGTGCATCATGCTGCTCAAGAAATGCTTGTTGGCTCTTGCAATTGGCGGGGTCCTGTCGGCATCGACGGTCCTGGTACCCGATTACATCGGTAGTTTCTCCAGCGTGTATGCCAAAGATGGCGGCAGCGGTGGAGGCGGTGGTGGTCACGGCGGTGGCGGCGGTGGCTCCGGCAGTGGAGGTTCCGGAGGTGGTGGTCACGGTGGTGATGGCGCAGGTGGTCACGGTGGCAACGGCCACGGAGAGGGTGGCGATCATGGTGCTGCAGGCCATGGCGCTGACGGTCATGGCGGCCCGGGGCGCGGCGACGCTGACCATGGTGGTATGGCCGGGAACAGAGGCCCAGGCAATGCGCGTGACAACGACGATGACCATGGTGGCATGGTCGGGAACAGAGGCCCGGGCAAAGCGCATGCCAACGACGATGACAACGATGCGGATAACGCCGCAGATGCAGCCAGGGAGGCCGCAGAAGACGCCGGGGACGCTGCGAGGGAGGCCGCAGAAGATGCCAGGGACGCAGCCAGAAACGACGCAGATGTAGCCCGGGACGCTGCAAGGGCTGATGCAGATGCAGCCCGGGATGCTGCAAAAGCTGCCGCAGATGCGGCCAGAGACGCCGCCAGGGCTGATGCGGATGCAGCGCGGGACGCTGCAAAAGCTGCTGGCGTACCGGACGCAGATGCAGCCCGGGACGCCGCCAGGGCCGCGGCAGATGCAGCCCGGGACGCCGCCAAGGCCGACGCAGATGCAGCCAGAGATGCCGCCAAGGCCGACGCAGATGCAGCCAGGAACGCTGCCAAAGTAGAGGCGAACGCAGCCAGAGAGGCTGCCAAAGTTGAGGCGAACGAAGCCAGAAAGGATGTGGCCGACGCCCCGGATTTCGACGCGGTTGAGGTGGAGAACTAAACCTGCACGTTCGGCAATGAACATGGCAGGCATACAGTAGAAAACGTCCCGGGAGCTTGAGGGACGTATTGGCAAAGAGTCGCAAGCCCTGAAGCGTCGTGGGGTTTGCGACTTTTTTTCGAAATCGTGTCGCGCGGTCAGAAACTGGCAGCAGTGTCAGTTGAATGAGTCTGGCTTGGTCTTGAGCGACCAATACCCGACCCGGTAGCAGATGACGAGGGCTCCGGTTACAGCGTGCCGATGCGGTCGAGTTCGCGCTTCAGCGCATCGCGGTCAAGTTGTGCAAACGGCAGGTCCAGAAATGCCCGGCAGCGTGTTTCGATGCGCGCCAGGGTAGAGTGGAACGCCGCCGATACCGTTGCTTCATCGCCCGTTATGTCCGATGGGTCTTCCAGGCCCCAATGGGCTTTCAATGCCGGTCCGAAGTACACGGGGCACGCCTCACCGGCAGCCTTGTCGCAGACTGTAATGACGATGTCTGGCGGGTTGGCTTCGAATGCGTCATTGCCTTTGCTGCTCAAGCCGTCGATGGCAATGCCGGCCTCTTGCAAGGTGCTCAGGCTGCGGGGCAGCACCTGTCCCTTGGGGAAGCTGCCGGCACTGATCGCCTGAAAGCCTTGCGGGGCGAGATGGTTGAACATGGCTTCGGACAGGATGCTGCGGCAGCTGTTGGCGGTACACATAAACAGAACACGCATGGTGATTCCTCTTTGCAGTCGCCCAGGGGCTAAACGCTCAGGCGCAAGGCCAGGGCAGACAAGGTGATGAGCAGAATCGGCAGCGTCAGAACCACGCCGACCCTGAAGTAGTAACCCCAGGTAATGCGGATACCCTTGCGCTCCAGAACATGCAGCCAGAGCAGCGTGGCCAGACTGCCGATGGGGGTGATCTTGGGGCCCAGATCAGAGCCGATGACATTGGCGTAGATCATGGCTTCACGGACCACGCCGGTGGCGTCACTGGCTTGAATCGACAGTGCGCCCACCAACACCGTAGGCATGTTGTTCATCCCAGATGACAGCAAAGCCGTGAGCAGACCGGTGCCCAATGCTGCGCCCCAGATGCCGAATTCGGCCATGTGGTTCAGCGCCATTGTCATGTAGGTGGTCAGCCCGGCATTTTTCAGCCCGTACACCACCAGGTACATGCCCAGCGAAAAGATCACCACCTGCCAGGGCGCTTCACGCAGCACCCGTCGCGTTGAAATCACATGCCCACGCGCAGCCACAGCGAACAGCATCGCGGCACAGACCGCTGCGATTGCACTGACTGGAATGCCCAAGGGTTCCAGCGCAAACAACCCGATCAACAACAGACCCAGAACCATCCAGCCGACGCGGAAGGTCAGGGGATCACGCACGGCGCGTCGCGGATCCAGCACGTCATCGAGAGAGTAGTGCCGGGGAATGTCACGCCGGAAAAACCGGTACAGCACCACGAGCGTGGTTGCCACGGCAACGACATTGACCGGCACCATGATGGCGGCGTATTCGCTGAAACCCAGGTCGAAGTAGTCGGCCGAAACGATGTTGACGAGGTTGGACACCACCAGGGGCAAGCTCGCCGTGTCGGCAATGAAACCGGCCGCCATGACGAACGCCAGGGTAGACGCTGGCGAAAAACGCAATGCGAACAGTATTGAAACGACGATGGGGGTCAGAATCAGGGCTGCACCGTCGTTGGCAAACAGAGCGGATACGCCGGCCCCCAGCAGTATCGTGAATACGAACAGGCGACGCCCGTCACCCTTGGCCCAGCGCGCCACATGCAAGGCGGCCCACTGGAAGAAGCCTGCCTCATCGAGCAACAGACTGATGATGATGAGCGAGATGAACGTCGCGGTGGCGTTCCAGACAATGCTCCACACCAGTGGAATATCGTCCAGCGTCACGACGCCTGCAAGCAGGGCCAGAATGGCACCCAGGGAGGCGCTCCAGCCGACGCCCAGCCCCTTGGGTTGCCAGATGACCAGGACCATGGTGAGCAGGAAAATGCTAAATGCAGTGAACATGCAGAGTCTCGATGAATGAAGGGTCAGCAGCAGGCGGAAGTGTTCAGCGGACGGTCGCCCATCGCGGCAAGGCGAGTGCTGTTTTGCGCAAGCCAGTCGGCGTTTGCCCGCAACGTCGCCTCGAGAACGTCGCGAACCCACGCGGGCAAATCGGGGTTAAGCCGGTAATACACCCATTGCCCTTGGCGGCGGTCGAGAAGCAGGCCACACCCGCGCAGCTGTGCAAGGTGGCGGGAAATTTTAGGCTGGCTGTCGTCGAGGGCGCAGACCAGCTCACAAACACATAACTCGCCTTCACGAGTGATGAGCAAGGTGGCCCGGACGCGGGTTTCGTCGGACAGGCATTTGAATACAGCGGCAGGGTTGAGCATTGGCGTGGCTCGATACATATGGTTATATGAATATACGTTTATCCATATGCTTCGTACAAGCCGCTCGGATTCGAGAGGGGGGGATTGCTCAGCCCGGCAAGGTTGCTCAGGTATGAGATAAACTTGGGCCCTTTCGGCACAAGACTCAGGAGAGGTGATGAATGGAATCGTTTAGCGTTCGTGAGCTGAAAAAGACTGACGCTCAAGCGTTGCTGGCATTCGAAGTCCATAACCGTGAATGGTTCGAATCCCATATTGATGCGCGCGACCCTGCTTTTTACTCGTTGCAGGGTGTCGCCGATCATATCGAAAGCTATTTGTCCGATTTTGCCAATGGCGCCTGGCACCCGTTTGTCATCGAGGATTCCAGTCAGAGAATCGTGGGGCGAGCCAATCTGAAAAGCATCGACTCATCGACGGGTTCTGCGCAAGTCGGCTATCGGATTGATCAGCGCGCGTGCGGGCAGGGGCTGGCCACGCTGGCGCTGAGGCATCTGATACAGGAAGCAAAGACGCGCTGGGGGCTTACGCAACTGGTTGCCTTTGCCTACAAGGAAAACGTGGGCTCGAGAAAAGTCCTTGATCGTTGCGGATTCCAACTGGAACAACCCTCCTGTAACGAAAATACGGGCAACGAAGACCGATTCGTCCTGTTGATCCAGATTAGATCCCTCAGCGATTCAGAGCGTCGGCAGCAGGTTGGTGACACCCCGGTCACTCCTGCTGCGCTTGACCCCATTTGTCATTTTTGTCCGTAAGGTCAATCCTTGATTTAGGTAGCATTTGTCAATGCAACGCTTTCTGAGCAGACGATTGTCTGGAAACCTTTGAACGACGATTTTGAGTAAGCCAGCTTTTACCATAATAGAACCGTCGACGCTGAGATATGCAGCTTCTTTGCCGCTTCCAGTATCGTATATCCCCTATTTTTTCTCGCTGTAGCTGCTCAGCGGTACTGGCCTGTATTAATACTTTTTCTCTTAAGTAAAAATTCGAAGGGAGGTCATCGATTCCTGGGTCAGTGACTGGTGAAATGCCAAATGCTGCAAGCGTTTTAACTATCGATGTGCGGCTGCAGCTGCAGCCCAATCATTTTTTAGCTTCGGTTACACTCACGTATTTATTTTTGATTTTTTTCGAGCACTATTATTGTCAGTGAGGTACTCGCATCCTTTGCATTTTCGCCGCATATAGGTAAGTAACCGCGCCTTTATCAAGTGGCGTACCAGGCTCTCACATATACCGGGAAACTCTGCTACCACGTGGGTGGGTACCAATTTTCTGGGGGGCGGAGTGTATCGGGCTAAAGGGGGGTGAACGGCGGGCAGATGCTGTTTTACCTCGCTGTTGGCCAACGCGAATAACCCATTCGATGATCGAACGACTAGTTTGGGTATTTATAAGATGACGACGAAGGGCACGGTCCTCGAATTCAAGCTGAGGTGTCTTCAATCGTTTGAGGGTTTTGCGAATTTGTTGAGTTGAAATCCGGGATTGGGCGGATAGACGCTGAATCGACATGAGATTCTCAGAGAGTTATTTCACGTCTCTTGGTTCAAAAAAAGACCTTGCGACCCCACCCCTTGGTGGGTGTCAATAGGCGCTCCTTGACTGCGGTTTTTCTCACGGCAACTGTTTGCGCACCTCAACTCCGTGCGCGCGAGACGTATCTTGATACAAACTTCCCGTTGCGCTAGTGCAATAACCAATGTTTTTGTATTTAAAGAATCTATGGAGTGGAGTGAAGAGTGGTGTGTATAAAAAAATCTTCAAAATTTTTGTTGTTGGCTGCTTGTCTTGCGACTTTTTCAAGCGGGGTGTTGGCGGGTGCTAAAGGTAGTGTTGTTGAGGAGAAGGGCTGGAAAAGTGTCTTTGATAAATTCAACACTAATGGCACCATTATTGTCAAAGATGAACGGGGCAATCAAAGTAAAACATTCATCTACAACAAGGAGCGCTCGATAGAGCGTTTTACACCCGCTTCAACTTTTAAAATACCTCATACGCTATTCGCTCTTGATTCTGGCGTTGTTCATGATGAGTTTCAGGTCTTTAAATGGGGCGGAGAGAAACACGAAATTCTTTCCCATAATGCAGACCAAAATTTAAGATCTGCGATGAGGCACTCCGCCTTGTGGGTGTATCGTGGGTTTGCAAAAGAAATCGGCAAGGACAAAGCAACAAGTTACTTGCAAAGTATAAGCTACGGAAATCAAGATGCAAGCGTAAAAAAGCGTGATTACTGGGTTGACGGTGGGCTGGAAGTTTCAGCGCAGGAGCAGATCGATTTTCTTGAAAAGCTTTATAGGAATGAACTGCCTTTCAAGGTTGAACACCAACTTTTGACAAAAGACATCATGGTGATTGAAGCAGGGCGTGAATGGATTATTCGCGCTAAAACCGGGCTTGGGAGCCAAGTAGGTTGGTGGGTCGGCTGGATAGAATGGCCAACAGGCCCGGTTTTCTTTGCTTTGAATATCGACACGCCTAATAGAATGGCCGATGCTCCCAAAAGAGAAGAAATTGGCAGGATGCTATTGAAGGCGGTTGGGGCATTACCTTCCGCTCAAGCGGTTGTCACTCAATAACTGATTTTTTCGTAAGCGATGACAGGGATGTCATCTTATATAAAATCACACTGAACTGATGATGGAGGTTGTTTTATGCCGAAATTACTGGGTAAAAGGCCACTGGCTATTTTGTGTCTCATGTCTTTTTTCACCGTGAACGCTGCACAAGCTGCGCAGGAGGGGGTTGTTCGTCACCGCGTCGCTAACTCAACTATTCCTGTCGCCGCTGCCGTTGAAGTACCTGGTTCCTTTTCAACGATATACCTGTCGGGGAAGCTTCCTCCGGTGCAAGATCCTCGCCAGAGTATCACTAGCCCGCTCGCTTATGGTGGGGACACAAAAGGGCAGACGATTGCAGTTTTTAAAGCGATAGAGAAAAGTCTGAACGATATTGGGCTGGGACTGGGCGATGTGGTCAAACTACAAGTGTTTTTGGTGGGTGACCCGGCCAAGAATAACAAAATGGATATGGAGGGCTTCATGGAAGGTTATGCGCAGTTTTTCGGAACAAAAAATCAGCCCAATGTACCCGCTCGCTCCGTCCTGAAAATTGCTGGGTTACCCAATGACGCGTGGCGAGTAGAGATCGAAGCGGTGGCTTTGCGCCAAAAGACCTTGTAAATAGCGAAACATATAAGCCTTGAGTGTGAAAAAGTGCGTATTGGTCATTGGAGGGAGTCGCGGAATAGGTTTTGCGGTGGCACAATATTTTGCATCTCGTGGCATGGGCTTGATATTACTATCCAGAGATCTTGAAAGTCTAAAGCTCGCACGCTCAAGAATAGTTTCGGGCTACCCGGAAACTCTCGTAAAGACTCATGCAGTCGACATGAAGGATCCTGAGGCAATAGATAAAGAAATGGTGAAACTCCTCAGTGAGAATCCTTCTGTCGACATATTGGTTAACTCCGCGAGAGTGTTGGTGGTTGGTCAGGCTTCATCCATGCAAGCAATAAATGTTGTTTCAATGATTTTAGCGCGGGAAACGGCGCATCTATAGTTTTATGGTGTTTGGGGAACTCAGTTGTAGTTTGTGGCGACGGGAGGCGATGCGAGACGATGTCTGTCAGCTATAGTTTGTCTTGTGTCTGATGTGTGATTGCTTAGATTGGAATGTTATTTTTCATTTTGCTGATTTGCGGCGCAGCTCCGCCTTTCAGGCGGATTTTATCCGCCGCCCGTTGTAAATGTGACAAATGGCGCTTGATCTTCAGCCACCTCTTTCCAGCTGTCATCCGGATCAAAACGCTTCATCGATTTCGCCAGTTTTTCACCACTTGGCCCCAGGTCTTTCTCGAACACCTGTCCTTCATGACTGATCATGAAACTCATCACGCCGGTGTCATCGTATTTCGCCGGCCAGGCGATCAGGGCAAAGCCCCGGCTCATCTTGTCACCGATGAGGTAGCTGTAGGTGCCACCCGGCGCCGAAGGGCCCTGGCCATCAAGGATGCGGAAGCGGTAACCATGCCACTCTTCGTCGGCAATGGCTTTGCCGAATGAAGGCCCCAGCGGGCTGATCTGGCCGCTGTCGTCTTCCGCCCAGTAGAGTCCATCGTGCTTGCCGGGGGTGCTGAAGATTTTCTGCGCGTACTCGAGTGCGCCATCACCGTCTCGATCGACTGACGCATAGTCCATCTGGGCGTCGTGATAGGCCAGCACCGATTGCACCGCGGCCAGTTCGTTGCGGCCGATTTGACGGGCACGGATCTCGGCACTGCCGGCCTTCAGGTCGAAGCGCCAACCGTTCGCGTCTTTTGTCATGGGGATGGGCAGTGTCCAGTTCTTGCTGCCGACCGCCAGGACTGCCTTGCGCTCGCTGGAGTTTTCTATGTGATGTTGCTCGCGGTATTGCTGCAAAAACGCATCCACATCTTCGCGCTGCACGCCTTCACGCGGGATGTAACTGTGCCAGTCACTGCCCAGCAGCTCCGTCAGGCGTGCCTGGTCGGAGTGTTCCGTGCCCAGTGCTTCGACAAAGGCTTCCGCGGCCTTTTCTGGCGTTGGAAAGGCCTGCTGCGCCGTCGCCATGTACGACCACAACAAGCCGGCAGCTATCGCAAGGACATGAGGGAGCAAGCCCATGAGTCCCTTCACTCGAGGTTGGTTTTTCAACGACGACCCCCCCTTTGACGCGCTGGTGGATTGGACGGCCGACTGACCTGGTGACCGGCCGATCGCGCGGCACTTGGGCGTTGGGCGGATGCCTGGCTGGCCCGGCCACGATTGGCCTGGACATTGGCCTGGGACGGTGAGCGTGCGCCGGCGAAGGCGTTGTTGCGGGCACTGCCGGTACTGACGGCCGGCCGTTGATTCGCCGTTTGACGCGTCTGCGCCTGGCCCTCTCTGCGCTGATTCAGCTGAGCGCTCTGGTCCCTGGGTTGCTGATTGACTTGAGAGGCCTGTTTGCGGAGTTGCTGATTCTCCCGGGTGTTTCTGGCCGGGCCCTGGCCTCTGTCAGCCGCCTTTGGCCTGTCTGCACCGGCCTGTAGCCGATCTCCGCCCACGGTTGCGGACTGGAGTTGGCGCGTTTGATCACGGGCTTCGCGGTTGCTGGTGGCAGGTCGTTCGATACCGTGCTTGTCCATTGAGGTGCGGGCATTTTCACGGGCCTGGGCGCGTTGGGCATTGTCCCCGCGATAGGCCTCACGCTGACTGGCGCCGTTCAGTTGCCGACCGTACTGTGAGCGGCTCGCACTGTCTCGATAGGGCACGCCATTGCGGTGCACCGGGTTGTGTTGCCATTTGTTGTTGGTGATCCGGTTGTTGCCGTTGATGTTGTTGTAACGATTGACGTCGATGTCGACGTCGTTATTGCCCCAGTCACATTCACCCCACAACGATCCTACGATCGCCACACCAGCGCCAAACGCGAGTCCGGCCATCAGGGCCTGACCAGGGTAATAGGCCGGTGGCGGTGGATAGTACGCAGGCGGCGACGCCGGGTAGGGCCAGGTGCCGTAGGTGGTTGTCGGGTTATACGTGGGGACGTACACCACCTGCGGATCGGCAGGCTGAATGATGATGGTGGAGTTGCTGGCCGGGGCCGATTCAGGGGCCGGTGCCGCAGTCGTGGTCGCCGGTGCTGGCGCCGCGACATTCTGGATCGTCACGTTCTGATATTGGTTGCTCTGCAGATTGCCGGCTGCCTGTGCCTGGCGACGCAAGCGTTGCGCGCTTTCCATGACATCGTCGGGCTGCGCCAGGAAGGCATCACCCAGGCGTTGGACCCAGACGGGATCCTGTCCCAGCGTTGCCAGAACCTGCGGGAAGGCGACCAATGCCTGCACGCTCGGATCCCAGGGCTGGTTCGCCACCTGTTTGACCGCATCGTCACCCTTGGCGTCCGGGTGCGCTTTGGACCAGATGACCGCCTCGCCGACTTCCCCGGGGTAGGTGGTGGCCATCAGTACCTGTGCAAACAGTGGGTCCGGGTAAAGCGCAATGGGCGCCAGCATCTGATCCAGCTGTTCCTGGGTAAACACGGGATCTTTGGCAGGCGCGGTGACGGGCACTGTATCGGTAGCGGGTGCCGGTGCGGCGGCGGTCGCATCTGCAGTCTGTGCCAGGCAGGAAGACCCACTCAAAAACAGTACGGCTGACAACGCGTAAAAAAATGGAATGCGCATTGCACCCCCTATGTGGTCAGGCAGGCTTGAAATGAGTGAGTCGATGCAGCAGAGGTGAAAGCTGACTTTGCAAGCCACAGAGTCCAGCTTCGTTGCCGCTTCCTAAGGGTAGCAGTTCATTTCAAGAATCAAGGTTGCCTTTAAAACGGTGTCACCCTGGTCACTGGGCGCTGGCATCGCTTTCGTGTTCTTCGGCGAATGCCATGAACACCTCCAGGTCCAGCACGTCCAGCTTGATCTGGGCGATGAACGCCGAGAAAGCCAGATTGGCCGCCAGTAGACGCAGGTCAGAGGCCCAGGCCGGAAGATAGACCGGGCCCTTGAGCCAGCCGGACTCGAACAGTGGCGCCAGGCGCACGGTGTCAGCCAGGCTGAGGCGCCCGGCAAACAAATGCCCCACCAGTTCCGGCCGGTTATCGCGGATTGCAATGCGCAGCAGGGTGTGGACGCCGAGCAATCCGGTCAGGTAAGCGGCATCCTTGGTGAACGCCGAACCGCCCCGCAGGTTGGCGCCGCGAAACACCCGTTGGGTGGAGCGGAAGGACTCCTCCTGCGACTGCCCGGCCGCCAGAAAACCTTCGAACACCTGGATGAAGTCGGCACCCTCCAGCGCCTGCTGGACGGCGAGCACGCGCAGGGCCAGACGACGCAAACGATTGATGTCCATGCTGCCGGTGAACAGTTCGGCCAGGGTGGCAATGCCTTCCTGGGTCTGGGTCGTGCGGGGCGCCCCCAGGCCCAGGCTTATGAGGTTGGGCTGTCGCGCGCCGTTTTGTGCCGTGGCGACATGCACGAAGGCCTCGTGTTGCAACAGCTGGTTCTTGTCCAGCTCCGAGAACAGCGCGCTGGCCCGCAGGCGAATGCGGCTCGATCCGGCGATGGCCTTGGCGGCCAGGTTCGGATCGAGCACGACTGTGATCTGTCCGACGCCGAAGAAACGGTCCAGTTCCGGTTGTATCCAGGCGGCGAATGCCTTGGCCGGAATCTCGGCCGGGCTCGGTAGAATTCGCGCACCGCCCAGCAGGGCGTCAGTGGTCTTGAGAAAGAAGCGGGCCGCGTCGAGCATGCTCAGTTGCAGGCGCGAGTAATAGAAATCCGGGCGCCGGTACAGCGCTGACGAATATTGCGTAAAGGCGGGAGTGCCAATGGCCCCCAGCATGTGCCCGGCGGTGGCATAGCTGCGGGCGGTCATGGCGAGGAAGTTCCCGGCCGGATGCCCCACATCGCAGCGGCTGATAAAGGATTCAAGGGCGGCGATGTCAGCGCTGTGGTCGCGGGGCTGCAGCTCGACATCGGGTAACTCCGCACGCCCGCTGCGCCATTTCGCCAGGAAGTCTTCCTCGACCCCATCCGGCCAGGACAGGGCATCCAGCACGCGGATCTTGCGGGTCAGACCGGGCAGGGTGGCATCGAGTTCGGACAGGGCGGCGGCGCTCATGGATAGCTCCTTGAGGGACGAAATGACGTTACTAAAGCTTAGTCGTCGCGCGCGGTTACGTGCGTTTGCGAAGACAGGTACGCGGCCTCAGAGCAGGCTCCACGACACCCCGACGTACATCGCCATCCCCTCGCCGGGCGTGGAGCGTGCCGCGTCCAGCCCTTTGTCGTCGTAGCCCGGTGTGACCGTGGCGGCATAGTGCTTGTCGGTCAGGTTGCGCAGGTCCAGCCAGGTTTGCCAGTCGCCCTTGGGCGCGTTGTAGCCCAGCGTCGCACCGAAGATTGCGTAAGGATCGGCGTAGTAGCTGTTGGCATAATCGACCGCCACCTTGGATGCCCATTGCGTGTTGAACGCGGCAAAAAAGCCTTGCGGCCAGTCGTAGCGCAGTTCGCCCTGGTAATAGTGCATCGGCAGGCCCGGCAGGCGGTTGTCACCGAAGTGGTCATCGTCGCGGTAGTGGAAGTCACTGAAGGTGTAGCTCTGGCGCAGGCTCAATTGGCCGCCATCGTCCGGCGACCAAAGAGGGCTCAGCAGGCTGGCTTCCACGCCCTGGTGCACGGTGGGGCTGGCGTTGAGTTCGTAGGGGGTGGTGGCGTTGGCATCCGGTAACACCGACAGCAGTTCATGGCGCACTTGGGCGTAGTACCAGGCCAGGCTCCACTGCCCCAACGTGCTGTCACCGCGGCCGCCGATTTCCAGGGTGGTGGCGGTCTGGTTTTGCAGCTTGACCGGATCACGCTGGGCGCCTGTGGCGGGGCCACTGCCTGCCGGGAATCGAATGCTGGAGCTATAGATCAGCGACCACGGGTGCGGTGCCTCGACCGAGCGACTGAGATTGCCGAACAGTTGCAGGTCAGGTGTCAGTTGATAACGCAGGCCCACGCGCGGGGCATAGTCCCAGTCGTGCAGGCTGGTCTTGCCACCACTTTGCGGGTAGGTGACATCGCTTTCACGGCGGGTGTAGATGGCAGCGAGGCCGGTGGTCAGCCACAGGTCGTCGGCGATTTCCAGGTCATTGCCCACATGCAGGACGGTGTCCGAGCCCTGGTAGGTGAAGTTGCGAATCAGCGTGCCCGGTGCGTAACCGGCGGTGTTGCCGGTGGGGATGCGCACGAACTCGCTGGCACCTGAGTTGGGCAGGTGTCTGGTCACTCGCAGGCCCAGCGTGCTTTGGCTTTGCAGGCCCCACAGCGTGTCGCGACGCTTGTAGTCGAACGTGCCGCTGACGTCCGTGTACGCCACCTGCAGGCGGTTGGGACCCTCACGCAAATCCATCGGGTAGTCGTGGTAGACAAGACCGGTCTGGATGCTCGAATCGTCATCGATGTACCAGGTGGTCTTGTTGCCGATAAAGGTGCTGCCCGGCTCATCGCGGCGGTCGTCCCGCACCACGTAGGCAGGGTTGGCCGCCCGTGGGTCATGCTCGATGGAGTGCTTGGTCACGCGCCCCGCGAGGTCGTTGTCGGTCTGGCGGTGGCGCAGGTAGAAGCGTGTTTCCAGGTTGGGGTTGAAGCGATAACCGAAGTTGGCGATGACACCCTGGCTCTCACTGGCCGTGTGGTCCTGGTAGCCGTCGGCGTTGGCATCGGTCATGGCCAGGTAGTAATCGAAGTCGCCGAGCACTTGCCCGGAACTGACCTGGCGCTGGAGGTAGCCGTGGCTGCCCGTTGCGTAGCGCACCTGCAGCAGCGGCGAGTCGTAGCCAGTGTGGCTGACGTAATCGATGGCCCCGCCCAACGCCAGGGCGCCCCGGTCGAACCCGTTGGCGCCGCGCAGCACTTCCACATGGTCGAGCCACAGCGGTTCCAGCAATTCATAGGGCGTGCCGCCGGGGCCGGTCAGCGGCAGACCGTCGAGCATGGTGTACAGCCCCGAGGCATGGGCGCCGGGTGCACGGTTGATGCCTGATCCGCGGATCGAGATCTTCACCCCTTCGTTGCCCGCCGACTGGGCGTAGATCCCCGGCTGGTAAGCCAGCACATCCTGATTGCTGGCCACGCGGCCCTGCAACGGGCGACGCATGTCGACCACATTGGTGCCGCCGGGCACTTGGGCCAGCCGCGCCATGGCGTCCTCGATCCCCTGGTCTTCGTCGCTCTGGTCCTCAGCCCCGATCAGCACTTGCCCCAGCTCCAGGCTCTGGGCCTCGGCCATGGCCGGACAAACAAGGGCCAGGCCCAGCAGCGCAGCGGGCAAGTATTCAGGCGGGGGCATGGGGGAAACTCCAGATGTACAGGAACGGGCAAAGAACAGTGCGACGCAAGAAAGAACGAAGGGAGCACATGGCAATCTTGCTTTTTGCACGCCAAGGGCAGGGCGGCCGCGATGCAGCGCTACAACGGTTTACAGCATTCCGACGATGAGGGGGGATGCGGCATTCATCCGCCACAGGAATGACTGTTTCCAAATACGACGAAAGTTGTATGGAGGTCGGTTTCGGCACATGTTATTAGGCGCTTGTCTTGAAAACGCAACTGCTAATTTGTATCATTCGTTTTCAATTTAGCGAAGCAGGGAACGCAGCGCCCAAACAATAATAAGGTCAAGGCAATGCTCAAAATGCTTCTCGTATACGGTCATCTGCTCGCTACGTGTATTGCCCTGGGGAGGGTGTTGCAGGCGGATCACAAGCTTTGGAGCTGGCGCAAGGAAATACTGGACCAGGCGCGGCTCGAGTACCTTGATGAAACCCGGAAGATCGTCAGCCTCGCACTGCTGGGCCTTTGGGCAAGCGGATTGTTGCTGGTGCTCCAGGGTTACCTCAATGAAGGCGACGCGTATCTGCTCAATCAGAAACTCTGGGCCAAGGTGACTGTCGTCGCGCTGCTTAGTCTGAACGGTGCATTGTTGCATCGAGTTGGTTTCCCGCTGCTGCAAAAGGCTCCATTCGTCGCACTGCGCAGTGCAGGGCGCACGCGGCTTGCCTTGTTGGGTGCGCTTTCCATGAGCGGTTGGCTATTCGCCGCATTCCTGGGGGTGGCTCGAGCCTGGAATCACGTGTTGCCTTATCTGCATGTGATGGGCGCATTCGCCGCATTCTCGTTACTGGCTTGTTGCGTGGCACTTGCAGTCGCCGGTAGGGCGGGCAGTGTCGGTGCGCAAAAATCCTCGGTACCGGGGTAGCTATCGACGAAGCACGCCAAAATCCAAGCCCATGTCACCCCCGCATGGGCAACCCCCCCATCCCCATCCGTGTCCCCAGCCGTCGGTCGGCTTTCTCCTGCGCCGGTTGACCCGGAGCCAGAAAGGTCTAGTTTCATTGTGTGGGAAAAAATCCCACGCAATAAATTCAGGAGAAACTGTAAGTCAGACGGATTGCTCCAATGCCGCTCCCGGATTGCAACGCGTATTGCGTTGACACTGCTCGCGGTAAATCACCAGGAGAATGCACGATGAACACTTACCTGCTTTTCAAGAGAGGATTACTGGCACTGGCAATTGGTGGCGTCCTTTCGGCTTCCATGGTTTTGGTACCGGATTCCGTCTCCCATGACTCGAGTGCCTACGCCAAGGATGGTGGTGGTGGTGGTGGTGGTGGTGGTGGTGGTGGTGGTGGTGGTGGCAACGGTGGTGGCGGTGGCGGTGGCGGTCATGGTGGCAATAGTGGCCACGGCGGCAACAGTGGGAGTGGTGGCAACAGTGGTCACAGCGGCAGCGACCATGGGAATTCAGGCCATGCCGGTTCTGGAGCCTCGAACTCCGGTCGCGGTGGTACCCATGCAGAAGCCGGTGACGACCACGGCAACCACGCTCGCGGTGAAGCCGGTGACGACCACGGCAACCACGCTCGCGGTGAGCCTGGTGATGACCGCGGTGTCCATGTCGGCGGTGAGCCTGGTGACGACCGCGGTGCCCATGTCGGCGGTGAACCCGACGACGACAGCCGGATCTGAAGCGTTTTGCGGCCTCGTGCAAAACCCTGGGGACCGGTTTTGCACGAGGCGCGAAAAAAATACGCGCGTGCGTTCATGGGATTATTTCCCACGTAGCTATACTGGGGTTATCTATCCAGGAATTCGCTGAATGCAATCGTCGACGCTGCCCACCTCGCTCCTCAAAGCCTTGCGACATGTCATGCGGCCGCTGGTACGCCTGATGCTGCGCAAAGGCGTCACCTACCTGGTGTTTGTCGACCTGCTCAAGGAGGTTTTCGTCGAAGTGGCGGACCGTGAGTTCCGTCTGGGCGACAAGGCACCGACCGACAGCCGCATCAGCCTGCTCACCGGCGTGCATCGCAAGGATGTACGACGCTTGCGCAATACCAGCGACCCGGCTGCTTCCACGCTTCCGGAAAACATCACGTTCGGAGCGCAACTGATCAACGCCTGGGCCAACGCGCCCTTCTGCAACGACGCCGGTAAGCCACTGCCACTGCCTCGATTGGCCCGTGTCGGCGGCGACCGCTCCTTTGACGCCCTGGTGGCGAAGATCAGCACGGATATCAGGGCGCGGGTGGTGCTGGACGAGTGGCTGCGTCTGGGGGTCGTGCGCCTTGACGAAAAAGATCTCGTGCACCTCGAAGCCCAGGCTTTCGTGCCACAAAAGGGCTTCGATGAGAAAACCGCTTACCTGGGGCATAACCTGCACGATCATGCCTGCGCTGCGGTACACAACCTGAGCAGCGAAGGTCCGGCCTTTTTTGAACGCAGCGTGCACTATGACGCACTGGCCCCGATGAGCGTCGAGGCGTTGCGCGAGGCCGTTGCCAGCGAGGGAATGCAGGCCCTGTTGAGTTTCAACCGACTCGCCGCCGAACTGGAGTTCCGGGACCTGCCCAGCCTTGAACCACGCCAGCGCATCACGGTCGGATTGTACTTCTACACTGAAGCTTCCGATCCCGATTCACCAACGGCCCCTAAGCCATGACCGTCAATTTGCGCCTGATTCGTGCAATCGCCCTCACTCTGGGCCTCGGGCTTCCGATTGTGCTGCAAGCCGCCCCAGCCTGTGTCAGCCAGAATGACGCGGGCACCAGCGCAGTGCCAGTCATCCAGGCTCCGGGCGGTACCGGCGGCACGGGCGCAGCGCCTGGCGGCATGGGCGGTACCGGCATCGACACCGACAACGGCGGGATCGGCGGTACCGGTGCACCGCTGAAAAAACGCCCTGGCGGCATTGGCGGTACCGGTGCCATTGCAGGCGGCGTGGGTGGCACGGGCATCAGCAATGATAACGGAGGGATCGGTGGCACCGGCATTGTCGGCACCATCACCGGGTTCGCCTCGATCTGCGTCAATGGCGTGGAAGTGCACTTCAACAACAACGTCCCTGTCAGCGAGAACGGCCTTGCCACCACCAGTACCCACCTGGCAGTCGGCCAAGTGGTTGCCGTGGAAGCGTTCAACTCCCGGCGAGGTCTGGAGGCCGGGCGCATTTCTATCCTGCACGCCTACGAAGGCCCCTTGACAGCCCTGCCGCGCGCATCCATGCCCATGCGCGTCATGGGGCAACCGGTACGCCTGGCCAGCGGTGCTCAAGTCGCTCCCGGTCTGCGCCTGGGTGATCCCGTACGGGTCAGCGGGCTGCGCGATGCTCGTGGCGAAGTGGTGGCCAGCCGCATCGACCGGGCGCCCGGCCTCAAGGAAGCCAGTGCCATCGGCTCGGTGGATCGCAGCGGCTATCTCCAGGGGCTCAAACTCAGCAATCATTCAGGCGCGGCGCAGGAAATGCTGGTGCGCGGCCAGTGGTCCGGCCGCGAGCTGGACGTGACCCAAAGCCGCCCCGACCCGAGCCTGCCTTTCATTGGCCGGGCACACAATGCAGTGATCGAGGGCCTGGTACAGGGCCGGCAGGACCGCCATCTGGTGGTTGGAGGCTTTAATGTGACGCTGGCGCACGACACCGTGTTTGTCGGTGTGCAGCCTTCAGAAATGGCGCTGGACCGACGCGTGCGGGTCAGCGGCGTGTTTACCGGTGCGCGGGACGTGCAGGCAACACGTATCGAATTGCCCCGCGAGCGCTCCGATTCGCCAGCCAGCAACCAACACGGGCGACTCCGGGGCAGCGAGCAAAAAACGGACGACTCAAGTGGCTCGGGCAATTCGGGCGGCTCCAACAGCTCCGGGAACTCGGGCAGTGACAGGAGCGGCCGCTCCGGGAGCGAGGGCGGCGTCGGCGAAGATACTCGCCACGGGGGCAATGACAGTCATGGCGGCGGCGACCAGAGGGAAAGCGTGGACAGGTCCGGCAAGTCAGAGCGTGTCGAGAAGGTCGAGCAACCCGACAAAGTCGATAGAGTCGAGAAGGTAGAGCAAGTCGAAAAAATCGAACGCCCAGAGAAGGGCGAGAAAGTAGAGCGACCAGAAAAAGTCGAGAAGGTGGAGAAAGTCGAAAAGGTCGAGAAAGTCGAGAAAGTCGAGAAGGTTGAACCGGTTGAAAAAGTCGATCACTCCGGCAGGTCGGGTTAAACAGTGCTGTCATGATGCACTATCGTCATAAGTAACTAGGCTTGGTAAGTCACGCAACAAAGCATGCGTGTGAACTTCGATGACGCAAGACACGAGGTGAACATGGACCCCAAGCGCATCCTGCTCGTCGGTTGGCTTGCCAGCCTGGCCTTGCCGGCCCTGGCCGATACCTTCTCGACCTCGATCGGAACCGACTACTCTCGGGGCGACTATGGCACCGGTACAACTTCTGAAACCTGGTACGTCCCACTGGTGGGCAAATACCAGACCGGCCCCATGACCTACAAGCTCACCGTGCCCTGGCTGCGCATCACCAATCCTTCGGTCGGCCCTGATGGCGAGCCGTTGCCCGGTGGTTGCGGCAAAGTGGAAAGCGGTTTGGGTGACACTGTCGCCGGTGCCGACTATGCGGTGATTGACGGCAGCGTTGGCGGGCTGTTCGTGGACCTGATCGGCAAGGTCAAGTTGCCCACAGCCGACGAAGACAAGTGCCTGGGCACGGGCAAAACCGACTACTCCGCCCAGGTCGACGTCGCCAAAGCCTTCGGCCCTGTGACCGGGTTCGCCACTCTGGGCTGGAAAAAATTCGGCGACCCGTCGGGCTCCGACTTCGACAACCCGATATTCGCCGGCCTGGGCTTCGCCATGCCCGTGTTCGCGCGCACTGCGGCGGGCGTGTCCTACGATTGGCGGCAAAAGGTCGTTTCCACGGGCGACCAGATCAAGGAGCTCACCCTGTTCCTCACGCACAAGCTCAATCAGAACTGGAAGTTTCAGTTGTATGCCGTCAAGGGTTTTTCCGACGCCAGCCCGGATGGCGAGGCTGGACTGTTGTTCAGTCACACCTACTGATACCCACCTGTTTCCCTGCACTGATGCGTTTCACTGCCTCGGCCCAGGCCAGCGCGCGCTTTAGTCCTGATGTTCGGTCGTTGACACTCAGGCTGACAGCACTAATCTATTAGGTGTGGGAATATTTCCCACGCAACGATGCCGGCTGGCTCTGAGGGATCGTGCGGATACCGCAGTTGCTCTTGATTGCTGCAGATTTATGGCCGTGCCGGTTGGCTGGCCGCTCCAATGGGCGGCCGGGAACTCACTGGACATTGCGTTCGATACGGAGATGACGACGCAACTCCAAGCGGAGGTGCATCATGCTGCTCAAGAAATGTTTGTTGGCTCTGGCAATTGGCGGGGTCCTGTCGGCATCGACTGTCCTGGTGCCTGATTACATCAGTAGTTTCTCCACCGTGCATGCCAAAGATGGCGGTAGCGGCGGAGGCGGCGGCGGTGGTCACGGTGGCGGCGGAGGCGGTGGTGGTCACGGTGGCGGCAGTGGAGGCGGCGGCAGCGGAGGCTCTGGAGGCTCCGGAGGTGGTGGTGGTCACGGTGGCGGCGGTGGTTCCGGCAGTGGAGGCTCCGGAGGCGGTGGCCACGGTGGTGATGGCGGAGGCGGTCACGGTGGCAACGACCACGGAGAGGGTGGCGATCATGGTGCTGCAGGCCATGGCGCTGACGGTCATGGCGGCCCGGGGCGCGGCGACGCTGACCATGGTGGTATGGCCGGGAACAGAGGCCCAGGCAATGCGCGTGACAACGACGATGACCATGGTGGCATGGCCGGGAATAGAGGCCCAGGCAATGCGCGTGACAACGACGATGACCATGGTGGCATGGTCGGGAACAGAGGCCCGGGCAAAGCGCATGCCAACGACGATGCCAACGACGATGCCAACGACGATGACAACGATGCGGATAACGCCGCAGATGCAGCCAGGGAAGCCGCAGAAGACGCCGGTGACGCTGCCAGGGAAGCCGCAGACGAAGCCGCAGACGAAGCCAGAAACGACGCGGATGAGGCCAGGGACGCTGCCAGAAACGATGCGGACGCAGCCAGGGATGCTGCCAGAGCCAAGGCGGATGCAGCCCGGGATGCTGCCAAAGCTGCAGCAGATGCAGCCAGAGACGCTGCGAGAGCTGCTGGCGTACCGGGCGCAGATGCAGCCAGGGATGCCGCCAAGGCAGAAGCAGATGCAGCCAGAGATGCTGCCAGGGCTGCCGCAGATGCGGCCAGGAACGCTGCCAAAGTAGAGGCGAACGCTGCCAAAGTCGAGGCGAGAGAAGCCAGAGAGGCTGCCAAGGTCGAGGCGAAAGAAGCCAGAGAGGCTGCCAAAGTCGAGGCGAAAGAAGCCAGAGAGGATGCGGCCGACGCCCCTGATGCCCCGGATGTCGACGTGGTTGAGGTAGAGAACTAAGCCCGCCCGTTCCGCAATGAACATGGCAGGCATATCCGAAGAAAACGCCCCGGGAGCTTGAGGGACGTATCGGCTATGAGTCGCAAACCCTGAATAGTCGCGGGGTTTGCGACTTCTTTTTGAAATCTGCCGCACGGTCCGAAATGCCGACGAGTATGTTGGCAGGGGCGGATCGAGCAGGACGGGTGTGGCGCTGTCATTGAATGTGGTGGCCTGGAACAGTGCTATCGCTGGGAGAGGGTGATGGGTGGCGTCCACGAAATAACAGGGGGAGGCTTCAGTGACGACGTGGTCCGGGCTCTCTGCTGCCCCGATGCCTTATATAGACGCTGGAGGTTTTCATGGTGGCAACCCCGGGCGCTTTGGTAAGGAAGAAGAATTTTCAGATGGGGGTTGACCACGTATTTTAATACTGTACTATTCGCCTCCCGCTAACGAGCAGCTTGATATTGTTCTTGGCTTAAGTAGTTGATTTTGTTGAAAAATCAGAAACTTTTAAGGTTGCAAATTGAAAAGATGCGCTGTAAGATGCGCACCTCGGTTGAGACGAAGGCTCTTAACCAACCGCTCTTTAACAACTGAATCAAGCAATTCGTGTGGGTGCTTGTGGAATCAGACTGCTAGTCAACAGATTATCAGCATCACAAGTTACTCCGCGAGAAATCAAAGATGTAACCAACGATTGCTGAGCCAGGTTTAGGG
>NZ_JBFUID010000087.1:0-20612 GCF_056402055.1 Pseudomonas sp. P4_C4
CAGGTCGGCCAGTTTCAGCAGGGATAGCACTTTCAAAACCCAAGGTGATCAGGTCAAGTTCATCAACGAAGACATCGACAACACGCACCGGATTAGTCTCGCTGACGTAATCGTCCAGGCTCTCGGGGAGCAGGGTCCTTTGACCTCGGTGTTCACCTTGAATGAAGCGTTTCATGGGCAACCCTTGCGATGAAATCCTGGGAAATCATAGCAAGGGTTTGCTTTGGAGTTTTTACACACTCTGGGCCGTGCGCGGCTAACCCGGCATCCATGCCGGGTTGCCCACTGCGCAGAACCTGCGCTCGGCCTCACGAGGGGGCGTGCACCGCAACAGCACCGCGAGGCGAGCTAACGCTCGACCTCGTTGTTTGGTGGTGCACGCGTTCCCCTGTAGGAGCTGCCGGAGGCTCGGGCCGCGTTCGGACGATCTTTTGATCTTGCTTTTGCGATCTGGATATTGCTGAAGATCAAGATCAAAAAGATCGCAGCCTGCAGCAGCCCCTACAGATATTTCGTTATATGTGTTCCCCGGGATTCCGTGAAGTACCCAAAAAAAACAGATGATGGCCAGTGTAAGCCTGAGGTGTTCACCTTCACGAAAGGGCCAACACCTTTGCTCGCTGGCTGGTAGCCCCCCTCAATCCTCAGCCTGCGACAAAGGCCTGGCCACCTGCTCCAACGCTCGACGCTCCGCAGCCACCCCCCAAATCGCCTGCACCACCGCCGCCACACACATTAGTGCAGCGCCTGTCAGATAACCAATCAACAGACTGCTGCGCTGCTGGGTCTGGATCAGTTGGCCAAACAACATCGGCCCGATGATGCCGCCCAGGCCAGTGCCAAAGGCGTAAAACACGGCGATGGCCAAGGCGCGGATTTCCAGTGGGAAGGTTTCCGCCACGGTCAGGTAGGCCGAGCTGGCCGCTGCCGAGGCGAAAAAAAAGATCACCATCCACGCCGCGGCTTGCTGGGTGACATCCAGCCAACCCTGCTGGAAGGCATAGCCATTGAGCGCCAGCAACACCCCCGACATCGCGTAGGTGAAGCTGATCATCACGCGTCGGCCGATCACGTCGAACAGGCGCCCCAACAGCAGCGGCCCGCAGAAATTGCCCAGTGCCAAGGGCAATACATACCAACCTACATGCTCGACAGGCACCTGGTAAAAATCGGTGAGCACCAGCGCATAGGTGAAGAGGATCGCGTTGTAAAAGAAGGCCTGTGCGGTCAACAGGGTCATCCCCACCAGCGCGCTGCGCCTGAATCTGATGAACAGGGTATGGAAGACCTCGGCCAGCGGCGTATGGTCCCGCGCGTGCAGACGCAGTGGTTTGCTGGTCACCGCCGACAGTTCATGGCCTTGTTCGCGCAGACGCGCTTCGATGCCTTCGACGATGCCTCGCGCCTCATCGCGCTGACCGTGGATCAGCAGCCAGCGCGGCACCGAGCACTGCGCCGGCGATGTAGATGCCGCCGGCCAAGCCGATATCGAAGTTGCTCATGCGCAGCTCGGGGCTGTTTTTCAGCGCGCCGGACACCGAGCCGGCCAGGGTCACTTCCAGGCCGTCGAGCAACCAGGTGATTCCCAGCGCGAACACTAGCAAAGAGTGAAAGCGGCCCCACGGCAAGCGGTCCAGGCGTGCTGGAAGATGGGTTTCGAATATCGCGACGGGCTCCCGGCTATGCAGCTGTTGGTGGGTCATCGCTACAACATTGTCATGTGCACTACCTTGTGAGTTAGGAGTCAGCCCGCGGATCGGGAGTTCAAAGTTCCGCTGCCAGGTTGCACACGCTCTAAATGAAGCCAGGACTGGTGCCTTACCGTACGCGAGCTATGCTGCCCTTCAGTAAGTCCCTGCCCGCAGCGAGCGCCTGACCTCAGCCTGTATGGCATAAGCCGGCGCCTCCACGGCATTGAAATCCTGCGTGTATCGCTGGGCAAATCCCAACACCCCCCACTCCTGATACTGCTGCACATGTTTGAGTTCGTGAGCCCAGAGCGCGATGTCCTGTTCTGCCGATTGAGCGTCCCGGAACAGGATGATGTCGATCAGCGTTACGGCACCGACATCGGGGTTTTGCAGCATGGCGGTGGCGGCGTTGAATTGGCCGTTGTCGCTGATTTTGTAGCGCGCGGTATCGAGGACGCTGGGGGCGTACCAGTGCAGTAGCTGCTCGCGGATGTGCGGTGGAATGGGTTGGATGCCGGCGTTGGCTGCTTCAGCACGCGCTTGGGTCAGCCACAGCGCCAGCCCGGGCGCCGCGATCTGGTAGATGTCATCAGGCACCACGTCTGGCAGGCAGATGCAGTCGTCCAGGCACACTTGCTTCTCGCCAGCCGGGCAGCCGTTGGTTTGGGCTGGCACTTCAAGTGTCAGGCAAAGAACAAGCAGCGCCACCAGGCGCGTGGTGATGGGCGGCATTGGGCGCTCCGGGCAGCGGACAGTGGTGAACCAATTATGGGCCAGGCTACCCGTTCGTCCCTATGCCGGTCAGGCACCCGAGTCAATCATTGACCTGCAGTTCATGCAGAAGAAGCTCCAGTGAATCCGGGGCTGCGCAATGACTTTTTTCCGAGCGTTGTTCATCCCATGGCATAGCGTCATCGGTGCAGAAATCTCCAATACACGCCATGCTCAGCCCGACATCGAGAAGTCCAAGCGGAATCCAGAAATAGGGTGTTTCGCGAAGAACATTAGGCACGGTCGAGCCACATCGCGAGCAAAAGTCATTTCTGTACCCGCTGGTTTTGCGCCAACCCGTGATCGCCTCTTGCCCTTCTTCCCATCGAAAGTCGCGAGCGTTGACCAGCGTGGCGAGATTATGGCCGACCCCGGTTTGCTTGCGGCACAGGGTGCAATGGCAGCGATAAAAAAATCGTGGTTCAACCGCCAGGGAAAAGCGTACAGCCCCGCAAAGACATTGCCCTGATGCCATGACTCTCTCCCTTGAAAAATGATTCATCCGTGTTTGCTCCTGCCATGAAATGTCCTCGATCCCTAGTGATCGAGCAGTGAACTCGCCAACAGCGCCTTCAAACCCATCGGCCTGGCAAAATGATAACCCTGGGCCTGCCCCGCCCCCATTTCGCGCAGCAGGTCCAGCGTCGCTTCATCCTCGACGCCTTCGGCCACCACACTCAGGTCCAGCGATTCGGCCATCCGCACAATCGCCCGGACAATCGCGCGACTGCGGGTACTGGTGGTCAGTTCGAGGATGAACGACTTGTCGATTTTCAATCCGCTGAAACGGTATTGATGCACATAGCTCAGGGATGAAAACCCTGCACCGAAGTCATCGAGCACCACCGACATGCCGTTGTCCGCCAGTTGCTGCATGGTTTGTCGGGCAATCGCCGGCTCGGCTACCAGCGCCCCTTCGGTCAGTTCCAGGCAGATCCGTGACGGCGAGACCCGGTGCTGCGCCAACAGTGCCAGCACCTCACTGGCGAAGTCGGGACGCGTCATGCTGTAGCTGGAGCAGTTGACGTGCACCGGCGGCCAATCGGCGTGCCCGGGCTGTGCGAGGATCGCTGCAATGCTGGCAAGCATGTACAGGTCCAGTCGACCGATCAGGCGCAAACCCTCGACATCCGGCAAGAACTCGCCCGGCGCAATCACCCGGCCGCCCGGCTGATGCCAGCGGATCAACGCTTCAAGGGCCAACAGCTCGCCGGTTTCGACGCTGACGATCGGCTGGAAATACGGCAGCAGTTCGTCAGTACGCTTGAGCGCGTTGCGCAAGGCCCCTTCTCGCTCGACCTGGTCCGAGACTTCACGGCGCACTTCCTGGTTGAACACCGCGTAGCTGTCGCGTCCGGCACTCTTGACCCGATACATCGCCGCATCGGCATCGCGCAGCAAGTCGGCGGGCTCGTGATGGAACTGACTGTCGGCGCTGACGATACCGATACTGCAGGACGAGAAAACTTCATGGCCATTGATGAAAAACGGCAGGTCAAACGCCACCAGGATCCGTTCGGCAATTTCGATCATCACGTCCAGCGGCGCCTCGGGAGCCAGCACCGAAAACTCGTCGCCCCCCAGGCGCGCGAGCATGTCGGTGTCGCGCAGGCAACCACGTAAACGGTGGGCCGCCTGCATCAACAGCAGGTCGCCAAAATGGTGGCCGAGGCTGTCGTTCACCATCTTGAAGCGGTCGAGATCGATGAACATCACCGACAGGTGCCCGCCTTCGCTGCCGAACCGCGACCAGGACAGATTGAGGCGCTGTTGCAGGTAGGTGCGATTCGGTAGTCCGGTCAGTGCATCGTGGGAGTTCTCGTGCTGCAACTTGGCATTGGCGTGATCGAGCTCGCGGGTGCGGCTCTGCACCCGGGCTTCCAGCTGGAGGTTGGCGGCATGGATCGCTTCGGCGGCTGTGCGTCGCGACAACGCTGTGTCGATGTGCCGCGACACGAAGGTCAGCAGCTCCTGGTCACGCTGGGTATAGCTCACCTGCGAGGTATAGCTTTGCACCGCCAGCACGCCTCGCACCACGTCGTCTTCGAACAATGGAATGCCCAGCCAGGAGTAGGAGCGCACAGACTCATGGGCAATTTCGATTTCACCGTGCGCGGACAATCGCTCAGCCTCGCCGGCGTCAATCAGGCAGGCTCGACGCTGACGGATCACGTACTCGGTCAAGCCCCGGCGCCCTCGCCGTGCCGCCGGGCGGGTCGTCTGCCGTTCATCCACATAATAGGGAAACGTCACTTCACCGGTCGCGCCGTCGAACAGGGCAATGTAGAAGTTCTGCGCGAACAGCAGTTCACCGACGATGCCATGCAAGGTCTGGAACAACTCGGCCATGTCGCCAGGCCGGCTCGACAGTTCGGCAATCTGGAACAGCGCGCTCTGCAGATGTTCGGCGCGCTCTCGGTCTGCCACTTCCTGCCTCAAGGCGTCGTTGAGTGCCGAAAGCTCCAGGGTGCGACGCATCACCGTTTCTTCCAGGTCCTCCCGGTGCAGAATCCGGTCCAGCGCCATGGCGACGTGACGGGCTACCACCAGAAACAGCGCGCGGTCTTCGGCGCTGTAGATGCGTGAAACGTCGTAGACCTGCATTGCCAGCATGCCAAACACGTCATCAGAGGCATTTTTCAACGGTGCCCCCATCCAGAACTCGGGACGATCACCCACGCAATAAAAACGGTTTTCGGCCTGAGCCGCGAGAATGCCGGCAGAGTCAATCAGCAACGGCTGGCCAGTGGTCAATACCTGGCCAGTCAACGACAGATGCGCAGGGTCAAGGTATTCGTAGTTCTCGGCCTCCAGGGCATCAGCGTCGATGATGTCGACGTAATACGGGTAGTCGATCTTGCCAGTGCGCGGGTTATACAGCGCGAGATAGAAATTCTCGGCGTCGATCAGGCTGGCCAAAAGCCGGTGAACCCCTACCAGAAACACTGACCGGTCACGGGTCGAACTGGCCAGATAGGTAATTTCATACAGCACACGCTGCGTGATCTGCGCACGGGCAAGGGTATTGGTCTGTAGCTGAATGCCCAGGCGCTGGGCTAGTTCAGCGAGCGCCGGTTGCGCAGCATCGTCGACTGGCGCGAGTAGCCAACCCAGCACACTCTCGCCTCTACCGGTCGGCCAGCGGTGCACGTTGCGGGCCCGGCAAAAGCCTTCAAACTCGTCATTCGCAACGCTTGAAGGCCACTGTACCCGTGGGTCGCCCTGGCCAACCCGATGCATCTGTTCACCGGTGCGGTAAAACACCCAGGCGCTGGAATGGGCCCAGTTGCACGCTGAATCCAGCAATTGTCCGATCGTGTCGTCGCCGCCAGCGTAGGCCATGCCGACAGTATCCGGGTTCTCTATTGGATGAAGTGCGGCAACTTCGCTCGTGCGCGATTGCCATGGGGAGCCGGTCAATGTACGAAAACTCATCAGCGCTCCCTGAGCCCAAAACTGCCGACACTCACTGGCTGATTGCTTGCAATGTGCCATTTGGCTTTCCGTTTAAAGCTTATGGCGGTTTTTTTCAATGATTTTGTTCACTTTGGTGCCAGGTATGAGACGGGCCACAAATTATTCGCTGCTTGTTGCCCAGACAAGCGTTTCTACGGTGATGTGTCGTCTCACAGCAACTCCCCATTAGCTCCCTGCTTTTCAATGACGTTGAACGTATCAGTCGTCGTTGTCATCGCGATCGCGGTAGCGACGGTGATCGCGATCGTAGTCACGACGATGATATTGACGGTCATAACCTTGATCATCGTCCCCTCTTTGGTCGTAGCCACGTCGATGATCATGATCGTGATATCGACCGTACCTTTCTCCGTCATCCCAGTGCGGGCCGCAGCCTCCCAACAAGACGGCGCTGGAAATGGCCACGATCAAGATTACTGCGCGATTCATATGAACGTCCTAAACGTCGGAGGTATGGAATGGTTACAACTATGACCATTCAGTAACTCAATGATTCCTCGGGGAAATACAAACAAGTGATGGTCACTGCCGGCTACCGCGCCATCGAACGCATCAGATTGGTTCCGCGTAAGAGAACTGGCTCGTGGTGCAGGTGTGCAATCTGCTTGAGGCAACCACAACCACCCTGCCCGCGCAGACAGCCTGGGTCTGTCATCAATAGCCAAGGGACTGTCGCCAAATGAAAAGCGCCCCTGATACAGGGGCTATTTAATGGCGGCACTGAAAAAGCCTCTGGCGATCGAGCCGACGTAAGCGACTGCTCCGCCTGAGTCACGAGTTGCCTGGTACGCCAGGCAGGAGAATAACAATATGAAATTCGTGAAGAACCTTCTGGCTGCCGTACCCCTCATGGCGCTGGCCATCGATGCCCAGGCCTATGTATCGAGCCAGGAAGCCGCCCGGCTGGGCACCAGCCTGACGTGGGTGGGTGCCGAAAAGGCCGGTAATGCCGATGGCTCCATCCCGCCCTACAACGGTGGCCTGACCACTGCCCCCGCAAGCTTCAAGACTGGCGACAGCATGCGCCCGGACCCCTTTGCGCACGAAAAACCACTGCTGGTGATCAACGGCAAGAACGTCGATTCGTACAAAGGCATGCTGACCGCCACCACCGTAGCGTTGGCCAGGCGTTACCCCGGCTTTCGCATCGATGTGTATCCGACCCACCGCACTGCATCGCTCCCGCAGGCGGTACTGGACAATAGCCGCCGCAATGCCACTGCCGCCAGGTCCCTCAACGGCGGGATCGCCATCGACAATGTGATGCCCGGCGTGCCGTTCCCGATCCCGCAATCAGGCGCTGAAGCGATGTGGAACTTCCTGCTGCGCTACCAGGGTGTGAACATCCATTCCAAGTACGACTCCTGGAGCGTCGACACGGCGGGCGTACCGAGCCTGGCGGTCACCGGCGAGGCATTCGTCTCCTTCCCGATTTACGAGAACATGTCCAAGCCCTTCAACAGTTCCGACATTTACTATCAGTTGAAACTGTCCTATACCGGACCCGCGCGCCGGGCCGGCGAGTCGATCATGCTCAAGAACGCCACCAACCCGACGCAGTTTCCTGGCCGGGCCTGGCAATACATGCCTGCCCAGCGCCGCGTCAAACAGATTTCGATCCTGGCCTACGACACACCCAACCCCGGTACCGCCCGAGCACTGGAGCTGTATGACTGGACGCTGGTCGGCAAGCAGGAAATGATCGTGCCCTACAACACCTACAAACTGACCTACGCTCGCGATGCCAAATCGCTGACCACGCCAAACTTCATTGCGCCGGACTTCGTACGCTGGGAAAAACACCGGGTCTACGTCGTGGAGGGCAACCTCAAGCCCGGTGCAAACCACATCTACCAGAAGCGCCGCTTTTACCTGGATGAGGACACTTGGGCCGCTGTGGCCTCCGATCAGTACGACACCAGTGGCCAGCTATACCGTGGCTCCTTCGCTTTCTTCAGCCAGAGCTATGACCAACAGGTCCCGGACGCCACCCCTTTCATGACGTACGACCTGTCGAAAGGCACCTATAACATCAATGGCGTGGTTGGCCCTCATGGCGGCATCCGCTACATCGAGCCGCTATCGACGGCGCAGTGGGTACCAGAGTCCATGGCGGGCACCGGCATTCGCTAGGTCCGCGGTGATCCAACGCCCGGTCATGCATGACCGATAAATCACAAAGCCCCGGTTCGAAAAAAACCAGGGCTTGAGATTTCGGGTCGGCCTGAGCCCGTTTCAGCACCTGACCGGCGGGATTTCCCTGCCGGCCGACGATAGTGAAATATCAGTTACCCGCAGTCGTCATGGAGATAGGCATCTATCGCTTCCCCTTCATGCAGACGACTGAAAGATAAGCACCCCAGATAACACCAAATAGGGCAAGTATCAGCTCCGGATTGAAAATGCCCTGATTGACCGGCGCCACCAGGATTTCGCTATACAGGCACAAGGCGCCCGCGATCAACGCAAGAAAGTATCCGGTCCGGGTTCTGGTCCGGCGCAGCAACAGAACCTTCTTCAGACCCTCGTCTTTCCATTCTTGAAGGGGCATGCACTGGATCTCTTCCAGCAGCACCACACCCCACAGCAACGCACACAACCAATAGCCTATCATCATGATTTCCTCTAGTTAGAACATTGACTCAACATGAATGCAGCGTGCACTCCTTGCTCAACTTACGAATATCGATTCCGGAGTCTTTTCTGTATGTCTCGCGAAGAGCAGCACGGCTAGAAAGTCGTGTTCTTTGCTGATTGGTTCCATGGGGTACTGCTCCCATTTGGTGATAATTGCCAGCAGGAAAAATCTTCTGGTAACAGAGACTTGGCCAAACGCTCCAACATGCGGCGCAGGATGGCCAGTTCATGGTTCTTGTCGTAGAAGGCGTAGGCTCCCGCTTTTGTGAAGTACTTCCAATGTGTCGGATCAGCGCAATTGCTGACCACTATGACTTTTGTCAGCGGATACTCGGCTGCGACCACACGCAATACTTCCATGCCATGACCGTCGCCGAGGTTGACGTCCAGCAGGACGACATCGGGCGGTTCACGCCGGATGGCGGCGATGGCGGTCGAAGCGCGGTGAAACGCCCCGGCAAGCGACAGGCCCGCGATCCGCGACGACACCGTGCGCCACAGCGCTGGCACGACGTTCGAATCCTCAACGACAAACAGGCGCAGAGGGCTTGAATCTCTGGTTGGTATCAGTGCAGTCAATGGTTCTGTGTTGGTGACCTGCATGATTTCACCTCTCTTTTTTGACATAGCTGTACAAGACGCTGACGAAGACAACTCCATTCAGCGGACGAAATCTTGCGCAGGGGTAACTATGCTCAAGTAGAACGGAATCGACTATCGACGTTAGCTGGACTTCTTTGTGGAGATATCGGCCAAGAGCTTGTAGTGATTCCACTACAAGCAGGCTGGATCGGGTGACGGGGCGTTCTAAGTCAACAGGCCGTTTTCGAGTGCATAGCGGGCGAGTTTCGCGTTGCTGTCCATCCCTGTTTTTTCCAGGATGCGTGCCCGGTACGTCGTGACCGTACTCGGGCTCAAGTGCAATATCTCAGCGATGCGGACAATTCTCTCGCCTGAAGCGAGGAGCTTTAGTACTTCAAGCTCCCGGTCGGATAGCGCTTCGTGGGGTGCCCCGTCGCTTCTACCGATAGCGTTGACCAGTTTTTCTGCCAGCTCAGGACTGACGTGCTTGCCGCCTGAGGCCACCTTGCGAACTGCCGTAACCAGGGTGGCTGCAGAAATATCTTTGGTGAGGTATCCCGCTGCGCCGTGCTTGATTGCGCGTAACGCATAGGCCTCGACCGAATGCATGCTCAACATCAAAACCGCGAGCTTGGGCTTCTCTGCACGCATGAGCTTGAGGAGTTGGAGGCCGGTTTTATCGGGCAGCTGAATATCTACCAGCGCCACGTCGAAATCCTGCTCCCGGACCAGGCGCATTGCGTCTTGTGCCGTCTCTGCTTCGCCCATTACGTCGATCTCGCCGGCAGTCTCCAGCATGCGTCGCACGCCGCTACGCACGATGCTGTGATCATCTACCAGCAAGACTCTGATTTTGTGGTCAACCATCTGTATTTTCCATTCACCAGTGGCCAGCAAGCCATGGAATCTGCTGCAGCGTTTGACGTTAGCAGGCACAGAGCACACTTGCACTTTTTGCCTCAGCCGTCAGTGCTCACTTCTCCGGACTGCCGGTGCTGTCGCTTGGAACGGCCTGTTCCCGGCCAATTTCCCCAGGATCCGGGGCATTGCGCCAACCTTGCTAATATTTCGTAAGCCAACGCTCCGTTTCAGCATGGTCAATACTGCAATGCCGGCTCCTGCATAACGCCTTGCGCGTGGCATCCATCTTGACTGGACATAGACATGGCCACAGTGACGACACCGATCGAAGTTTTCGACATGAAGACGTTGCTGGCAGCGCTGAAGGCGTTGCGCAATGGTGACTTCACCACGCGTATGCCGCAAGACTGGACCGGCATGCCGGGCAAGATCGCCGACACGCTCAACGAGATCATCGACATGGCGGCCGACACCGCCACCGAATTCGAACGCGTGGCGCGACTGATCGGCAAGCAGGGCAAGGTCGATGAGCGTATCCAATTGCCGATGATGAAAGGTTCATGGCAAAAGATCGTCAACTCGAGCAATGCGCTGACCAGCGACCTCATCAGCCCGATGAGCGAGATGATTCGCGTTATCGGTTCGGTTGCCGAGGGTAATCTGAGCCAGCAGGTACCACCGGTACTCGACGGCCTGAAACTGCGGGGTCAGTTCCTCAAATCCGCCAGGATCGTGAACACCATGGTGACGCGGCTGGGCTCCTTCGCATCCGAGGTGACCCGCGTGGCGCGCGAAGTCGGCACTGAAGGGATTCTCGGTGGGCAGGCCAATGTCAAAGGGGTGTCCGGCACCTGGAAAGACCTGACCGACTCCGTCAACGACATGGCCGCCAATCTGACCACCCAGATGCGCAACATCGCTTACGTGACGACCGCGGTGGCCAAAGGCGATCTGGGCAAGACGATTACCGTCGAAGTCAGGGGTGAGATTCTCGAGCTGAAAAACACCATCAACACGATGGTCGGCCAGCTCTCGAGCTTCGCTGCGGAGGTGACCCGCGTGGCGCTGGAAGTCGGTACCGAAGGCAAGTTGGGCGGTCAGGCGCAAGTGCGCGGCGCATCAGGCACCTGGCGCGACCTGACCGAATCGGTCAACGGCATGGCGGCCAACCTGACCACCCAGGTACGCAACCTCGCACAGGTGACGACGGCGGTGGCGCGCGGCGACCTCGGCAAGAAAATTACCGTTGAAGCCAAGGGCGAGATTCTCGAACTGAAAAACACGATCAACACGATGGTCGACCAGCTCTCCAGCTTCGCCTCGGAGGTGACGCGCGTCGCGCTGGAAGTCGGTACCGAAGGCAAACTGGGCGGACAGGCCGAAGTGACCGGCGTGTCCGGTACCTGGAAGGACTTGACCAATTCGGTCAACGGCATGGCGGCCAACCTGACCACCCAGGTGCGCAACATTGCCGACGTGACGACGGCGGTAGCCAACGGCGACCTGTCACGCAAGATCACAGCCGAAGCGAAAGGTGAAATTCTCCAACTCAAGGAAACCATCAACACCATGGTGGACCAGCTCTCGACCTTTGCCGACGAAGTGACGCGCATGGCTCGCGAAGTGGGGACTGACGGCAAGCTCGGTGGCCAGGCCAGGGTGACGGGCGTCGGTGGAACCTGGAAAGACTTGACCGACTCGGTCAACAGCATGGCCGCCAACCTGACCAATCAGGTGCGCAACATCGCCGACGTGACGACGGCGGTGGCCAAAGGCGACCTGGGGCGCAAGATTACCGTGGAAGCCAAGGGCGAAATCATGGAGTTGAAGAACACCATCAACACCATGGTGGACCAGCTCAACAGCTTTGCCGCCGAAGTGACGCGGGTGGCGCGCGAAGTCGGCACCGAAGGAAAGCTCGGGGGACAGGCACAGGTGCAAGGCGTGTCCGGCACCTGGAGGGACTTGACCGAAAACGTGAACTTCATGGCGGCCAACCTGACCAGCCAGGTGCGAGGCATCGCCAAAGTGGTGACCGCGGTGGCCAACGGCGACATGAAGAAGAAACTGACACTGGAGGCCAAGGGCGAGATCGCCGAACTGGCCGACACTATCAACGGTATGACCGATACGCTGGCGCTGTTCTCTGACCAGGTGACTTCGGTGGCGCGTGAAGTGGGGGTCGAGGGCAAACTGGGGGGCCAGGCCAACGTGCCGGGTGCTGCCGGCACCTGGCGCGATCTGACCGACAACGTGAACGGTCTGGCGGCCAACCTGACCAATCAGGTGCGCGCAATTGCCGACGTGGCGACTGCCGTGACCAAGGGCGATCTGACCCGTTACGTGGAGGTGGAAGCAAAGGGTGAAGTGGCGGAGTTGAAGGACAACGTCAACGAGATGATCCGCAACCTGCGGGAAACCACGCGGCAAAACGCGGAGCAGGATTGGCTCAAGAGCAATCTCGCGAAATTCAACCGCCTGCTGCAGGGCCAGCGCGATCTGGCGGCAGTCTCCAAGATGGTGCTGTCTGAACTGGCTCCACTGATCAACGCCCAGCACGGTGTGTTCTACATGATGAACGAGAACCCGCCCGATCCTGCGAAACTCAAACTGCTGTCCGCTTATGCGTACAAGGGAAACATCAATGTGAACGATGAGTGGCGGCTCGGCGAGGGCCTGGTCGGGCAATGCGCTTACGAGAAGCGGCGCATCCTGCTGACCGATGTACCCGCCAATTACGTCGCGATTTCATCGGGACTGGGTGCGGCCGCCCCGCTGAATATCATCGTGTTGCCGATCCTGTTCGAGAACAAGGTCAAGGCCGTCGTCGAAATGGCTTCGTTCACGCGCTACAGCATCATTCATCAAACCTTCCTTGATCAGCTTGCTGAATCGATTGGTATCGTGCTCAACACGATCGAAGCCAATATGCGTACCGAAGAACTGCTCAAGCAGTCGCAATCGCTGGCGCAGGAGCTGCAAAGGCAACAAGAAGAATTGAGACAGACCAACGAGGAACTGGGGGACAAGGCTGGACTGCTGGCGGAGCAGAAAGCCGAAGTCGAGCGCAAGAACCGCGAAGTCGAAATCACCAAGCTGTCGCTGGAGGAGAAGGCGGAGCAGCTGATGCTGACCTCGAAGTACAAGTCCGAATTCCTCTCCAGTATGTCCCATGAGCTCAGAACGCCATTGAACAGCTTGCTGATCCTGGCCCGGCAACTCAGCGACAACGCGGAACACAATCTCACGCCCAGGCAGGTCGAATATGCCAAGACCATCCGTAGCGCGGGCAAAGACCTGCTGGAGCTGATCGACGAGATTCTCTATCTGTCCAAGATCGAGTCGGGTACGGTCACACTGGATTTGAATGAAGCGCTGTTCGCCGATCTGCACGACCAGATCGAACGCACCTTCCGGCCGGTCGCCGAAAGCCGAGGCCTGGACTTCACGATTGAACTGGCGCCTACCCTGCCCCCCTTCATCTTGACCGACGAAAAGCGCCTGCTGCAGGTGGTCAAGAACCTGCTGTCCAACGCCTTCAAGTTCACTGAGCAAGGCAGTGTCAAGATCAGCATCGAACCCGCTGTGTCCGGGTGGAGCGTGGATCACAGCGAACTCAATAGCGCCGATGCGGTGGTCGCCTTCGTGGTCACCGACACCGGCATTGGCGTATCTGCCGGCAAGCAGAAGCTCATCTTCGAAGCATTCCAGCAAGCAGATACCGGAACCTCACGAAAATACGGCGGCACCGGCCTCGGCCTGTCAATCAGCCGCGAGCTGGCACACCGACTGGGCGGTGAGCTGCGGCTGATCCCCGGTGAGATCGGCAAGGGCAGTACTTTCGCGCTGTACGTACCCTTGCGTACACAGGATGCCCAGCGTCAAACGCTGGACGAGTCAGCGACAGAGACAGTACCTGGCCAAGTCAGGCGCGACCTCATGTCAGGCCCGTCTGCACAGATACCGGACGACCGCGAGTCTGTCCAACCCGGGGACCAGGTGCTGCTGATGCTCGAGGGCGACGCCCGATTCGCCAGCATTCTGCTCGAGGCCGCGCACCAGAAGGGGTTCAGGGCTATCGTCACGACCCGTGGCGCGGATGCACTGGAGCTTGTCGAGCGCTTCAAACCCGCCGCGATCACACTGGACCCGGGCCTGACGGACATCGATGGTTGGTCRCTACTCGAGCAGTTGAAGCGCAATTTCGCCACGCGTCACATCCCGGTCCAGATCATCTCGACCGCTGACGACCACACACGCGGGTTGCGCTATGGCGCTTTCGACTATCTGCTCAAGCCGGTCACAGCCGACGAGATTCAAAATGCGCTGGTCGGCATCGTGGCATTCGCTCGGCGCAAGACCAGGAACCTGTTGCTCATCGACGGCGACGAAGAGAACCGCGCCCGCATCCTCGATCTACTCGGCAACACCGACGTGAAGATCGAAACGACCGCCAGTGGCGCTGAAGCCTTGAAGAAACTGGCAAAGAAACGCTACGACTGCATGGCAATCAATCTCAAACTGCCCGACGCATCCGGCATCAGCTTTCTCGAGGCGTTGCAGGAAGACCACGCCATGCGTGAATTGCCGATCGTCGTCTATGGTGCAGAGACACTGACCAAGCCGGAACACGAGCGTTTCAGGACACTGCTCGGCAAGGGCGTCATCAAGGCAGTTCAGTCCCCCGAGCGCATACTCGACGAAACCGCGCTGTTTCTACACCGCGTCGTAGCCAGGCTGTCGCAGACCCAGCGCAGGATGCTGGAAAAACTCTATGCGGGTTCGGACAGTCTGGAGGGTAAAAAGGCCCTGGTGGTCGACGATGATGTGCGCAATATTTTTGCCCTGACCAGCGTGCTCGAGTGCAACAAAATGCTGGTGGCCACGGCCGAAAACGGCCGAACCGCCATAGAACTGCTGCAGCAGCAGCCCGATACCGACATCGTGCTGATGGACATCATGATGCCCGGGATGGATGGCTTTGAAACCATGCGCCAGATCCGTACATTCAAGAGATTTGAAACCCTGCCCATGATTGCGCTGACCGCCAAGGCGATGATGGGTGACCGTGAAAAATGCCTCGAGGCAGGAGCATCGGACTATGTCAGCAAGCCAGTGGATACCGAACAGCTGCTGTCACTGATGCGCAAATGGCTCTATCGATGACGCTGTACCGCGCTCATTGCGCGCCAGCGCAAACCGAAGTGACATAAATATGCAGCAGGAACCCCCGGTATTCAATGAGAGAGCCCAGGTGCGGCACCCGCTCCCGCCTGATGGCGTGCCAGCATCCGTGTTACTGGTGGATGACAATCGCGCCAAGCTTACGGCGCTCGCCGCAGTGATTGCCGACATGGGCCTCGATATTGCCACGGCGACTTCCGGGCGCGAGGCGCTGCGCCTGCTATTGCAGCGCGACTTCGCCGTCATTCTGCTTGACGTGAAAATGCCAGTGATGGACGGCTTTGAAACCGCTGCACTCATTCACGGCCGCCCGAAGTCGGCCCACACGCCCATTATCTTCGTCACAGCCGAGGCCGAAACGGATTCCGAGCGTTTCCGCGGTTATACGTCCGGCGCAGTGGATTACATCTTCTCGCCGATTGTGGCCGCGGTTCTTCGCGCCAAGATCCGGGTGTTTGTCGACCTGTTCTACCTGCAACGCAAACTGACGATGCAGGCCGAAGAATTGCTGCAATCGAAGCTGCAGCTGCGTGAACTGGCCTCCTATCAGGAGCACATCAAGGAAGAAGAGCGAAAGCGGATCGCACGCGACATCCATGACGAGCTGGGACAGAGTCTGCTGGCGTTGCGAATCGACGTCTCCATGTTGCAGGCGCGCACCAGTACCCTGCACCCCAAGCTCAACGAAAAGGCCAGCGATGCTCTGAATCACCTCGATACAGCCATCCGTAGTGTCCGCAGCATCATCAATGATCTTCGGCCGCCCGTACTCGATCTGGGATTGCAGGCAGCGATCGAGTGGCAACTTGAAGAGTTCCGGCAGCGCAGCGCGATCGATTGCACGATGTCGGCGAAAGACGAGAATTTGCGTTGCGATCTGAATGAAAAATCCGCCACGACGCTGTTCCGCATCGTGCAGGAATCGCTGTCGAATATTGCCCGGCACGCGCAAGCGACACAGGTGCATATCGAACTCTACAAGGAGGGTCGCCGGCTTTACCTGCAGATCAAGGACAATGGCGTCGGCATGACGGACCGCAAAAAATTGAACTCGTTCGGATTGGTGGGAATGAAGGAACGCATCAGCATGCTCGGCGGAGAATTCACGATCGACAGCGCACCGGACAAAGGAACGAGATTAACGATATCGCTGCCACTCGACTGACCCGGATGGCATTGAAATGCTATGGCCCGGGCCCATCGGGCGGGCCAACCAGATTGCTGGCACCTCTGCCGGACCGATAGCCGGATCAGAAAGTGGCCATTTCTCTTGACCCAAACACTGCGCACAATCGCACCCGTTACTGGGGGATATTCCCCGTCAGCGGGGCTTTCATCCGGGCTGCTCATACGCTGGCTTAAAGCCAGCGGACAAGGGGGGCGTGGCGTAGAGCTATTAGTCACTTCCTGTCATTTTTGGCGGGAAAGTTGCATCGCTCCCATCCCGGCTCGAAATCAAATTTTTCGCCCGCCCGGCAAGTAGCGGTGGCTCGTTGCTCATGTATTGCCACGCGCTCTGAGGAACCCGTCAGAGGTGTTTGCGATGAAACTGGATGCCGGAAGGTTGAAACCTGGTCCATTGTCCCAAACCAGGCTGGCGCTGAGCATCTCTGCTGCCGTGATCATGTTGGGGCTGGGCTTGTCCCAGGCCCGGGCAGTCCCCCTCGACAACACCGATCCACCGCCTCCTACCGACCCATCGGCGTTCACCAATCCGCCCGCCGACCCCGATGCCGCATTGCGGGACTTGCTCAAGCTGCCTCCCGCAAACGTCGGCGCCTTCGACTTGCCCAATGGTGTGACCGGTAACCGTCAGACCCCTTTGATCGACAATGTGCTGCCACCCGATCTGCAAACCAGCTTCAATATCCCCACTAACGGTAATCCCAGCCCGGTGTTCGGGGCTCAACCGTTCACCCAGAAGCTTGAACTTTTCGAGGAATTCGGCTCGAACAAACTGGATGCGACCGACCCGCCATCACCCGTTCCGTTTCCGGTTCCGACGCTGGGCCCCGCACCGGCGCAAGATCCATTGAAGGTGGCGCGTAGCGGCCCGTCGCCGGATGCGCTGGAGGCCTTTCTCAGGCAGCCGGCATTGACGCCCTTCCCGACAGAGTTCTCCAATGTCCTGGACCGCAACCCCTGGAAGGCGCAGATCGAGCTTTTCCTCAATCGCCGGGTCGATTCGCCCGCAGAAGGCCGGCCACCGGGAAAAGGCTGGTCGCACCAGCGTTTCAATGAGTTTTTCCCGCGCGACGCCTTCAAGACGGTGCAAGCAGGCGCGCACGTCAACAGCGGCTTGCGTGATCGTATGCAACGGCATAACTACGCCGTGGGGGAATTCGCGCCCGGCGGGCTCTACCACAACACCAGCGGCGACCCGGCCAACGAGGGCACCACCAAGGGCATTCAAGTGCAGTTCCACCCCAACTTCCCTGTCCAGGACCATAATGCGGTGTGGACATTCGACGGCACCTTTCCGCCCAAACTGCTTCTAGTACGCTATGGCCAAGCGATGCTGATGCGTCACTACGATGCCTTGCCCATTGACCCATCGGCCAACCGGGGCTTTGGCCTGCACACCCTTACCACCCATGAACATAACGGCCACTCGCCCGCCGAAAGCGACGGCTTTACCAACGCGTTCTTCTTCCCGGGCCAGTACTACGACTATCGCTGGCCGATCCAGTTGGCCGGTTACGACAGCATCAACACCACTGCGCAGGACCCACGGGCAGCGTTCCCGTGCGACCCCGGTGAAATCCTTTTCGTCAACGACGCCACCCCCGGCTTCAAGACATGCAACAACGGCACCATCAAGATCCGTGGCGACTGGCGCGAAACCATGAGCAGCCACTGGTTCCACGACCACATGCTCGATTTCACCGCGCAGAATGTCTACAAGGGCAATGCGACGATGATGAACTACTACAGCGCCGTGGACCGTGGCAACGAGGCGGTCGACGACGGGGTCAACCTGCGCTTGCCCAGCGGTTCGGGGCTGGGGTGGGGTAACCGCGACTATGACGTCAACTTGACGATCGCCGACAAGGCCTGGGACCAGACCGGCCAGTTGTGGTTCAACCCCTTCAACACCGACGGTTTTCTCGGTGACCAGGTGCTGACCAACTGGGAGTACAAGCCCTTCCTGGACGTACGTGCCCGTCGCTACCGTTTCCGCATTCTCAACGGATCGGTTTCTCGCTACTTCAAGCTGGCGGTGGTGCGTCAGGTCAATGGTAATGGTGGCGAGTTTCCTGGCCCGAAAAGCTCCGCTGTTTCCTATAACCGGGTGCCGTTCCACTTGATTGCCAACGACGGCAATATCATGGAGCACGCGGTGCCGTTCGATGGCAGCCTGGACCTCGATGGCGACGGCGACACTCAGAACCACAATGGCATTCTGCCGATACAGGGCATTGGCGAGCGCTATGACATCGTCGTCGACTTCGCGAAGAACGGCATCAACCCCGGCGACAAGCTTTTCTTCGTCAACGTCGAGGAGCATGAAAACGGCAAGCGTCCAAAACGTGACATTGCATTGGCGGATGTACTCTCCGGGAAGTACCTGCCCGTTGTCAGGCAAACCAGCAACGGGCCACAGTGGGTCAACGGTGACCCGGGCGTGGGCCTGTTCCTGCAACTGAACGTCCAGCCTTACACCGGCCAGGATGTCAGTATGAATCCGGTCGACTTCGAGCCCGCCAAGCCTGGCAAGCCCGAGGGCAGGTTCATGATCCCCTTGCCCTTGCACCGTGATGACCCTGCCGATATCGCCCGGCTTGCCCAGGCGCGGCACCGCACCTTTATCTTTGGCCGCTCCAACGGCACGGATTTCAAGCCCTGGACGATCAAGACCGATGGCGGCGAAGGCTTCAACATGGACCCGCGGCGGATTTCAGCCGCGCCACAACTGGCCACTGGCCCGACACCGGCCGGGTTCAAGGGTGAGGGCACGCTGGAAGTCTGGAAGATCCAGAACGGCGGCAATGGCTGGAGTCACCCGGTGCATGTGCACTTCGAGGAAGGGATCATTCTCACTCGAGGTGGCAAACCACCACCAGAATGGGAAAAAGGCGCGCGCAAGGATACCTACGATATAGGCCGCCATCCCGAGAGCCTCGACACTGTCGAGATGGCCATACACATCCGTGAGTTTGCCGGTACCTACATGGAACACTGCCACAACACACAGCATGAGGACACGTCGATGCTGCTGCGCTGGGACTCCGAGCACCCGGGCCAGTTCCAATTGATGCCCACACCTTTGCCCAGCTGGGACGGCGTGAAATTCGTGGCCTCGGTTGCGTTACCGACGTTCCGTACGGGAGATGGCGTCGGGCCACAGGCCGGGGTCAACGATAACCCGGACAATAGCAGTGGCAGTGGTAGCAGCGGCAGTAGCAGCAGTGGCAAAGGCAGCAGCGGCAGCAGCAGCAGCAGTGGCGGTGGCAAAGGCAGCAGCAGTGGCAAAGGCAGCAGTGGCGGTGTCAGCGGAGGTAAAGGCTAGCGTCGTCAATCTAACGGCTGGTCATGTCGTCAGCAAACGCAAAAAACCGCTTACATGACCGTTTCAATCCCAAAGCCGCCTGTCATCACAGTCGGCTTTGGGTAGATTCTGTTGAAAAAGTCGCCCCGGCCAAATGGGCAGTGCATTGAGTGGTGAAAACGTCATTTTTGTACGCTGCTACGTAAAATCCGAGCCCTGATGCTTCTGCGTGTAATGCAGATTTCAATCTCAGACGCGTTCTTTTCTGACCCGAAAACCGACGCCGACTTTTTCAACACAATCGGTAGATTGCTGCCGGTCACAATCTAAAATCATCAGCTTTCTCGGTGATGGACTCGAACAGCAAGCGCACTTTGCCAAGTCGGCTTGGCGTACGATTCTCGCCGAATCCTGCGGCCGTCCCCAAAATCCCTCTGTGGCAATGCCGCGAATTTGCTTTTTTCGAGGGAAAAATGGCAGTGCTTTGACCTGGTTTGTTAGCCCGACCATAGATTTTTATGGTACTTCACGGAATCCCGGGGAACACCGACACCTGTAGAAGCTGCGGTGCGGCGATCCGACTTGCCAGCGATGGCAACTGACGGCCGACCATTTTCTTCCTGGTGTACATATTCATTACTGCGGTAACGGCCACTTAGGGTTCCGCCCTTACGGCGGGTCACTTGGAAAAGCGGAACGCCGCCCGGCCCCAAGTAACCAAGGGCTCTTGCCCCTGACGTTCGGTGCCTCGCCCAGGCTCGGCATGCCCTCGCTCCGGTCCTGCTCCGTGGGCCCGCCGCCATCGGCCATCCATGGCCCAGAGTGTGTCAAAACGCCAAAGCCAACCCTTGCTATGATTGCCCCGGATTTCATCGCAAGGGCTGCCCATGAAACGCTTCATTCAAGGTGAACACCGAGGT